>NZ_JBSFNS010000025.1:0-94239 GCF_053587275.1 Amycolatopsis sp. NPDC003676 | reverse complement strand
AAGACAAAGGCACCCCGAGCCGTAATTGTGCTGACGGTCTGGGGGTGCTTGTCAAGGCGGGAAAGATGCCTTGACAAGCACCCCCAGGCCGCAGGGCGGCTTTATATCGGGGAGCAGGGAGGGGGCTGGCGCTTTGTCCGTTTAGGCGTGGAGGTAGCTGTTTAAAGCTGCGCGCCAATCCCTTAGCGGAGTCAGTCCGGCGTCTCGCCAGGAAGTGTTGGATAGCAAAGAGTAGGCGGGGCGGGCGGCGGGGCGGGGGAATTCCGCAGTAGTGCAGGGCTTCACGCGAGTAGGGTCGGCGCCGATCTCCTCGAAGATCGCCCGGGCGAAGCCGTACCAGGAAGTCTGCCCGCCGCCGGTGCAATGCAGGACCTTTCCAGCAGGACCCTGTCCAGCGGCAACCAGTTCGGCCAATTCCCACAGGCCCCGGGCAAGATCAGCCGACCAGGTAGGCGCTCCCACCTGATCGTCCACCACGGACAACTGGTCCCGCTCAGACTCGAGCCTTCGCATGGTCTCTACGAAATTGGTCCCAGTCTTCCCGTAAACCCAACTGGTCCGCACCACCCAGGCCGAAGCGCCGGAACCGAGAACCGCATCCTCCCCGGCAGCCTTGGTCCGGCCATAAGCATTCTGCGGGCCCAGCGCATCATCAACCTCATAGGGTCGATCCCCGTCCCCAGGAAAAACATAATCCGTAGAGACATGAATCAACGGCACCCGCCGCGAAGTACAAGCCGCCGCCAACACCCGAGGGCCGTCGACATTCACCGCGAACGCCCGAGCCTCGTCCGACTCCGCGGCATCAACAGCCGTATACGCGGCGGCATTGATCACCACCGGCACCGCCCCGGCAGCAGCCGCCCGCTCAGCCAGTTCGCCCACCGCGGCGATCACCTGGCCGGTCGCCGTGATATCCAGCTCCGCCGACGAAGGCGCGATCACCTCCGTCTCCGGGCCCGCGGTGTTCACCAGGTCCCGGCCTAGCTGACCGGAACCGCCGGGCACGAGCACTGCCAGCCGCACCGGCGTACCTCCTACTGCGACAAGGGTTTCAGGACGTGCCGAGCGCGGCGCGGGCCTTCAGCGGCTCCCACCACGAACGGTTGTCGGCATACCAGCGCACCGTCTCCGCCAAACCGTCCTCGAACGACACCCGCGGAGCGTAACCGAGTTCGCCGCTGATCTTCGCGATGTCGACCGAGTACCGCCGGTCGTGGCCCTTGCGGTCGGTCACCGGTTCGACCATTTCCCAGCCGACGCCGGTCGCCGCGAGCAGGCGTTCGGTCAGTTCCCGGTTGGTCAGTTCCGTACCGCCGCCGATGTTGTAGATCTCGCCTGGGCGACCGCCGTCGGCGACCAGCTGGATCCCCTGGCAGTGGTCGTCCACGTGCAGCCAGTCGCGGATGTTCAGACCATCGCCGTACAGCGGGACCTTCTTGCCGTCCAGCAGGTTGGTCGCGAAGAGCGGGATGACCTTTTCCGGGAACTGGTACGGGCCGTAGTTGTTCGAGCACCGCGTGACGCACACCGGGAGACCGTGCGTCCGGAAGTACGACCTGGCGATCAGATCCGACGAAGCTTTCGAGGCCGAGTACGGCGAATTCGGCTCCAGCACGTGGTCTTCCGACCACGAACCGTCCTGGATGGACCCGTACACCTCGTCCGTCGAGACGTGCACGAACTTCCCGACCTGCGCCTCGAGCGCGGCCTGCAGCAACGTCTGGGTGCCGAGCACGTTGGTGAGCACGAAGTCCGCCGAACCGAGGATCGAGCGGTCCACATGGGACTCGGCGGCGAAGTGGACGACCAGGTCGACGCCGCGCATCAGCTCGGTGACCTGTGCGGTGTCGCAGATGTCGCCGCGCACGAAACGCAGCCGCGGGCTGTCGGCGACCGGGGCTAGGTTCGCCTCGCTGCCGGCGTAGGTGAGCTTGTCGAGCACCACGACCTCGGCGTCGGCCAATGTCGGATACGCCCCCGACAGCACCTGCCGCACGTAGTGCGAACCGATGAACCCGGCACCGCCTGTGACCAGGACCCGCATCCTCATCCACCCTTCCGCCCGACCGGGCATTCTCGCCACCAGCCTACGGGTGGCTCACTCGAGAGTCGGTAGAGTCGGGCAGAGCGCGAAAGCGCGGGCATCCTGGGGAGGAACAGTGGCCGAATGGCCGGGGACACCGCTGCCGGTGCACCGCGGTCGCGGCGTGGTCGTCGTGCTGCGGCGAAGCGGGAAGATCCTGTTGTCCGTCGTGTCCGTGGTCGTGCTGGCGCTGACCTGGTACGGCTGGCAGTTCATCGGCGACCCGCAGTCCGGTTTCTCCACCACGGCGATCTTCGGCGAACAGCAGCCGCACGCGAAACCGCTCGACGGCGCCATCGACATCCTCCTGGTCGGCCAGGACAGCCGCACCGACGCGCAGGGCAACCCGCTGCCGCGCGAGGTGCTCGACATGCTGCACGCCGGCGAGTCCGACGGCGAAAAGCAGACCGACACGATGATTCTCTTGCACATCCCGCAGAACGGGGAGCACGCGATCGCCATCTCCTTCCCGCGCGACTCCTACGTCGAGATCACCGGCGGCTTCGGCAAGCACAAGCTGAACAGCGCGTACGTCTACGCCTACAACGACACCGCCAAGACGCTGCAGGCCAAGGGCAACGCCGACCTCAAGGACGTCGACGAGAAAGCCAAGCTCGCCGGACGCAAGAACCTCGTCTCCACGCTCGAGAAGTTCATCGGCAAACCGGGCATGATCGACCGCTACGCCGAGGTCAACCTGGCCAGCTTCTACGAGGTCACGAAGGCCATCGGCGGCGTGCAGGTGTGCCTCAAGAACCCGGTGAAGGAAAAGAAGTCGGGCGTCGACCTGCCCGCGGGCAAGCAGACCATCGAGGGCGTGCAGGCGCTCGCGTTCGTCCGGCAGCGCTACGGCCTGCAAAACGGCGACCTCGACCGGATCGGGCGCCAGCAGGCGTTCCTGTCCGGGCTGGCCAGCAAGGTGCTGTCCTCCGACGTGCTGGCCAACCCGGTGCGGATCGCGCAGCTCATCGAGGCGGTGAAGAAGTCCGTGGTGCTGTCGGCGGGCTGGGACCTGTCGGAGTTCGTCGAGCAGATGCGCGGGCTGACCGGCGGCAACGTCGAATTCCACACCATCCCCACCGAGGGCAACGCGGTCATGGGCGGCGCGGACGTGCTGCGCGTCGACCCGGCGAAGGTCCGCGCCGAGATCAACCGGCTGACCTCCGACGGCAGCGCTCCGGAACCCAGCAACGCGCCGCTGCCCGGAGCGGAAAAGGTCACCGTCGAACTGTTCGACGGCTCCGGTTCCAGTGCCGCCGATCAGGTGCAGGGCCTGTTGCAGGGCAAGGGTTTCCAGCTCGGCACGAGCACGAAGCTGTCCACCCGCGCGACCACCGTGCTGCGCTACCACCCGTCCGATGAAGCCGCCGTCGATCTGGTCCGCCAAACCCTCGGCACCAACGCACAGGCCGAACCGGACGCCGACGTCGCCGCCGGGCACGTCCGGGTGATCCTCGGCAAGGACGCGCGCGACCCGGCTGGAGCCCCGGCCTCGACGTCCTCGGCCCCGCCTGCCGCACCGCCCTCGTCGACCCCGTCCGGACCGCCTTCGTCCGCACCTTCGAACTCACCCGCGCCGCTCATCACGGCGGGCGATGTCCCCTGCGTCAACTAGAGTCGAGCACCCAGCGTGCCGGCGTGCCGCAGGCCGTACGCTGGTGAGCGGGGAGGTAACCGGGGTGAGCGAAAACCAGGACAAACCGGACCGGACGGCGGATTCCGCCGACAGTCCGGCGGTTTCCGACGCCTCGGACCGCGGATCCGACGGAACGACGGAGCCGAAGCACGCTGCCGCTGAGCCGGTCGCCGAAGAGGTGACCGAGGACACCGCGGCCGAGGAAGCCGAGCCGGTTACCGAGGGTGCCGTCAGCGCCGAAAGTGCCACCAGCACTGAAGCTGCGGCCAGCTCCGAGAGTGCGACCAGCACTGAAGCTGCCGCCCACTCCGAGAGTGCCGCTGCCGAAGGTGCCGTCGCGGAAGAGGAAGCCGCTCCCGAGTGGAAGCCGTCCCCGCACCCGCGCGTCGAACTCCCCCAGCCGTCGAGCCCCGCGCCGCCGCCGGAATCGCAGCGCCGCTCGGGCCGGGTCACCCGGATCACCCGCCGCGTCGCGATCGGCCTGGTCTCCCTGCTTGCACTGAGCGGCACGGGCTACGCGTACGTCACCAAGGACAAACTGCAGGACAATGTCGCGACCGCCGACGTCCTCACCCCGCGCGACGGCGAGCCCCCGGCCCCGCCCGCCGACGACGGCGGCACCGACATCCTGCTCGTCGGCAGCGACGCGCGCACCGACCAGCAGGGCAATCCGCTCCCGCTGAGCATGCTGAAGTCGTTGCGCACCGAGGACAAAGCCGGGATCAACACAGACACCATCATCCTGCTGCGGATCCCGAAGAACGGCGGCAAGGCGTCCGCGGTGTCGATCCCGCGCGACAGCTGGGTCGACGTGCCGGGCCGCGGCAAAGCGAAGATCAACTCCGCGTACGGCGTCGCCAAGGCGCGCGCCGAGCAGGAGGAACGCGCGCAGGGTGAGCACGACCAGGCGAAGATCGCGCGCGATTCGGACGCCGCCGGGCGGCGGGCACTGGTCCAGACCGTGCAGGACCTCACCCAGGCGCGCATCGACCACTACGCCGAGGTCAACCTGCTCGGGTTCTACCTGATCACCGAGGCAGTCGGCGGCGTTCCGGTGTGCCTGAACCACGCGACGTCGGACAAGGACTCCGGGGCGAACTTCCGCCGCGGCGTGCAGACGGTCAGCGGCGGCGAGGCGCTGTCCTTCGTGCGCCAGCGCAAGAACCTGCCGAACGGCGACCTCGACCGGATCAAGCGGCAGCAGGCGTTCCTGTCCTCGGCGATGCGCAAGGTGCTGTCCGCGGGCACGCTCGCCAGTCCGAGCACGCTGAACAGCCTGATGGACGCGGTGCACCGGTCGTTCGTCCTCGACGACAGCCTCGACGTGCTCGAATTCGCCCAGCAGGTGAAGGGCGTCGCGTCCGGCGACCTGACCTTCGCGACGATCCCGGTGATCACCACGAACGGCCGCAGCGAGGACGGGCAGAGCATCGTCGAGGTCGACCCGGCCGCGGTGCAGAAGTTCGTGGCCGGGCTGGCCGGACGCACCGCCCCCGGCGCCACGGGAGGCAACGGGGGCGGCGGCGCGGCGGCCGGGGCGGTGCCGCAGGGCCTGGACTCCGGAATCCCGGGCGTGCCCTGCGTCGACTGACGCCGCGACTAGCCTGAAGACATGAGCGAGCTTGCGAGCGAATCATTCAACACTGCGCCTTCGGCTCATGCCGCGCCGAGCGCTAGCGAGGCGGGCGCATGAGCCTCACCGAGCAGCTGCTGCGCCCGCTTCTGGCCTCGCCGGCGAAACCGCTGATCACGCACTACGACGACCGGCTCGGCAGCCGGGTCGAGCTGTCCGTGGCGACGATGCAGAACTGGGCCGCGAAAACGGCGAACTGGCTGGTCGACGAGTTCGACGTCGAGCCGGGCGACGCCGTCGCGGTGCGGCTGCCCGCGCATTGGCAGACCGCGGGCGTGCTGCTCGGCGCGTGGTGGTGCGGGGCGCGAGTGGTCGCGGAGACCGAGGGTGCGCGAGTGGTGTTCACCAGCCCGGACGAGGAGATCGACGCCCCGGCCGTCGCGGTGGTGTCGCTCGACCCGATGGGCCGCGGCCTGTCGACGCCGCCGTCCGGCGGAGCGCTCGACTACCTTTCCGAGGCCCGGATGTCCGGCGACCAGTTCTTCCCGATGCAGCCGGCCACCGGCGAAACCCCGGCGCTCGGTTCCTCCACTGTGGACGAAGTGTGGGCGGAAGCCACTGCCCGCGCGGCAAAACTCGGCCTGACCGCGGCCGACCGAGTTTTGTCCACGATGGACTGGACGGTGCCGGACGGCGTCCTCGACGGCTTGCTCGTCCCGCTCGCCGCCAGCGCGCACCTGGTCCAGGTGACGAACGCCGATCCGGCGAAACTGTCCGCCCGTCGCGAGGCCGAACGCACCACCGCCGACCTGATCGCGTGAGTGCTGACCACCCGGCCAGCACTCACCGCGGTGGTCAGGCGGTCTGCAGCTCGTTCGCGCCTTCGCGGCGACGCCGGAACAACACGTGGTCCAGGGACAGTCGTCCGCCGTTGAAGCCCAGCGCCAGCGCGGTGAGGCCGAGCACCAGCACCAGTTCGTAGCCGCCCTCCCCGGTGAGGCCGTGCGCCGCGTGCACCGAGATCAGCGCGCCGGCCATGTTGATCGCGTAGCCGATGGCGACCACCGGCAGCAGGAAGCCGACGACGAAGGCGATCGAGCCGAGCAGTTCGAGCACGATCACGAGGAACGCGGAGACGGTCGGCAGCGGGATGCCGATCTGGCTGAACATGTCGGCGGTCGCGCCCACGCCGCTGTCCCATTTCTGCAGGCCGTGGGCGAAGAACACCACCGCGATGCCGATGCGGCCGAGCAGCAGCGCGACGTCCTTGACTCGAGTCAACATGGAGACAGCTCCCAGTAGGTGAAAATTCAACTGACCTGACTCACGGTAGGGCACCGAACACCGCTGCGGGGGTGTCAGCCAGTGATCGACAGGAAACCGACAGGCACCGAAAACTCGCTGTACATCGCGCCCGGCCCGGCGCTACCGTGCCGATATCCGCGGGTGGGTGCTGCCTGCGGCCATGTTCTCTACGTGCGAGGAGCCCCGATGCGCCGACAGTCCGATCGACCCCAGTTCGGCCTGTCTCCCGTACCTGAGGACTTCCGCACGCATGAAAGCACTGACCATCGGCATCCTGGCGCACATCGACGCAGGTAAAACCAGCCTCACCGAACGTCTGCTGTTCGAGACCGGCGTGATCGACCACGCCGGCCGGGTCGACGACGGCGACACCCAAACCGATTCGCTCGAACTGGAACGCCGGCGCGGTATCACCATCAAGTCCGCCGTCGTGGCGGTCAGCACGCCCGGCCACCGGCTCAGCCTCGTGGACACCCCTGGCCACCCGGATTTCATCGCCGAAGTCGAACGCGCCGTCGGCGTGCTCGACGGCGCGGTGCTCGTGGTGTCCGCGGTGGAAGGCGTGCAGGCCCAGACCCGCGTGCTGATGCGCACGCTCGTCCGACTCGGCATTCCGGTGCTTGTGTTCGTGAACAAGATCGACCGCACTGGTGCTCGCGAAGCTTCGTTGCTGGAATCCTTGCGTACCAAGCTTTCGCCGCAATGCGTCCCTCTGAGCACAGTGGTTGGGATCGGCACCGCTAGTGCACACCCGACGCTGCTGCCCGTCGACGAACGGTTAGCGGACGCGCTAGCTGGCGATGACATCTTCCTTGAGTCCTATGTAGCCGGTAACGCGTCCTCAATGGATTACCGCGATGCGTTGGCACGTCAGGTCGCCGCCGCCTCGGTGTATCCGGTTTTCTTCGGTTCGGCCGTCACCGGAGCTGGGGTGCGCGACCTCATCGCCGGGGTTTACGACCTGCTGCCGTCCCGCGAACGCCGCGCGGACGGGCCGCTCGACGCCACCGTCTTCAAAATCGAACGCGGTCGTTCCGGCGAGAAAATCGCTTACGTGCGAATGTTTTCCGGCTCGCTGTCGGCGCGCCGACCAGTGCCGTTCCGCCGCTTGGGCACGGAAGGCGTCGGCCGTCCTTCCGCCGTGCGCGTGTTCGAACACGGCGCGACCCCAGTGTCCGGCGAAGCGCTGGCCGGAGATGTTGCCCGCGTCTGGGGTTTGCCGGAGATCCGGATCGGCGACCGACTAGGCGACAGCGCCGACCTTTCCCAGAACCGGTTCTTCGCCCCGCCGAGCCTGGAAACTCTGGTGTACCCGGTCGATCCTCACCAGACCAGCGAGCTGTACACCGCGCTGACGCGACTGTCCGAACAGGACCCACTGATCAGCATTCGCCGACACGACCAGGAAATCACCGTTCGCTTATACGGCGAAGTACAGAAGGAAGTAATCCGGACAACGCTCGCCGAAGAGTTCGGAATCGCGGCCGCATTCGAGGAATCACGCCCGCTGCTGGTCGAACGTCTACACGGGACTGGACACCGCGTGCGCGGTCCCGCTCCCGACGAACGCGTGTTCTTCTGGGCCACAGTCGGCCTTCGCGTCGAACCTGGCCCGCCTGGTTCCGGCACCGACTACCGGCTGGAAGTCGAACTCGGCTCGTTGCCGCTGTCGTTTCACAAGGCCGTGGAAGACACTGTGCACGAGATCCTGCGCGAAGGCCTGCACGGCCGGGAAGTAATCGACTGCGTGGTCACCCTGACCGATACCGCGTTCTACCCGCCAGCCAGCACCGCCGGGGATTTCCGCGGCATGACCCGGTTAGTGCTGCAGGAAGCGTTACGCCAGGCCGGAACGCGGGTGTACGAGCCGGTCCACGCGTTCGAGCTAGAAGCACCGGCCTCCTCAGTCAGCGCGGTGCTGCGCAAGCTAGTGGAACTTCGCGCGGTACCCGGCGAACCAGTAATCACCGGCGATCGATGCACTGTGGACGGTCACCTCCCAGCCGCCTCCGCACACGAACTGGAGCAAGCGTTGCCCGCACTGACCCAAGGCGAGGGCACGCTCGTAAGCAGTTTCGCCGAATACCGGCTCAAGCCGGGTGGCGGCGGGCCGCGTCGAGCTCCGTCCAGCCGCCGTGGGCGGACAACAGCGTGAGGACGCGCTCCGCGAGGGCCGAAAAGCGGCGCAGGTCCTCGTGGAGCGCCTTGGCACGGGTGGAGTCGAGCGGGGCGTGGTCGTCCCACCAGAGGCAGATGACCGCGCTCGCGCACAGCACGAGCGGTTGAACGAGGTCCGCGAACTCCGCGGACGGTTCGGCCGTTTCCCGGCACGTCCGCTCGATTTCGTCGCACGCGTCGAGCAGTTCGCGCAACGGGCCCACCGCGCCGGACGGGGTGCCGTCCCACGACGCGGTGGGCCACGCGCGGTCGCTCAGCTCGAGCCAGAGCCGCCATCCGGCGACCAGCTCGGCCTCGTCGTGCGGCGTCCAGGTGTCGGGGAGCAGCCAGAACATGTCACCGACTGTGACATCGCAGCTGGCGGCGGCGCAATCAAGTCGGCGAAAGTGTTCGCGTTTTTACCCCGAGGCGGGGGTATCTCAGCTGATCACCGGGGGCACGAACACGCAACTGGGTCGCTTCGCGTGCTGCGGGTCGAGCGCGTTGAGCACCTCGCGCTGCGCGATCGGGTCGTAGGTGATGCCGAGGTGGTCGGTGTAGTCGAGCCCGCAGACGTCCTGGAGGACGAGGTTCTTCACGTTGGGCGCGGGCTTGAGGAAGGCGTTGGTGTAGGGCGTGACAACGTCGTCATACCTGGTCTGGATGACCGTGTAGTCGACGCCCGGAACCGTGTCGCCACCCGCGTTGAGATCGTTGAGGAACGCGGATCCGGTCGACTGCTCATTGCAAGCCGCGCAAGCCGCTCCGACCAGGTCGCGCGCGGGCGGAATCGCCTGGATCGCGGTGAGCAGGCCGAACAGGTTGGTGCCGTAGTTCGATGGAGACAGCCCGATCAGCTTCCCGATCTTGCTGGCGCCGCCGAGGTACTTGATCCAGTACCGCGGGTTCATCCCGCCTTGCGAATGCCCGACGACGTCAAGCTTCGAAGCCCCCGTGGCCTTGAGAATCTTGTCCCCGAAGGTCGCCAGCTGCCCCGCGGTCCCCGCCACCGGCCCGACCGTCTGCAGGAACGCCCCCGGCGACCCGCCGAAGTTCCCGGCGAACACGCAGTACCCCGCGTTGGCGAGCTTCTGGGACAGATTCGCCCAGTTCTCGTACGCGTTGGCCGTGGTGCCGTTGGACAGCAGCACCGGGTTCGGATGTTCGGCAGAGGGTTTGCAGTTCCAGTCATTGGCCCCCGGCGGCGCGATCGTCGGCTGCCCGACCGAGTAGATCGCCGCGGCGATGATGTTCGGCTGCACCGGCCCGGTCGGTTCTTTCCCGGTTTCCCCCGATGCCACCGCGGTGCCGCCGCCGAGCGCGACCACCGTCGCCGCCAGGAGGACCATGCCTCGTCCGAACGCGCGTACGCCCATACCGTTTCACCTCTCTGTGAACCCGACGCAGTGGTTAACGCGGAACACGAGAAAGGGAAACGCGGTTACTAGTTTTTATCGCAGTCCGGCGAGCGTTCGATCCACCGCATCGATCAAGGACGCCCGGTTTCCCGGGTAGACACTGATCTGCGCGGCTCCGTCCCGTGTGCTCTGGAAGCTCAGCACCCGCCCCCGCCCGCTGAGGTCGATGACCGACAACGGCGAGCTGTACCGGCGCCCGCCCCGCTCGTCCCGGACCGCGGCATGCAGCTGATGCACCGCGTCGCGCGGCGCCCGCATCAGATACCGCAACTCGTCCGCGTCGCCGCCCTCCTCCGCCAGCGGGTCCGCCCCGCCGTTGTCGTAGTACTCCCGCCTCACCCGCATCGCCCGAACCGCTGCCGGCGGACAGTCCGGCATCGCCATGACCAAACAAGCCGCGAGCTCGTCCGACGACACCGGATCAAGCTGAACGAACTCCGCGTCGGTAATCAACCGCACGGCTTCTCGCCCGTTCGCCGCGACGAGAATCGCCCCGTTGTCCTCTTGATGGGTGCCGAAGTCAGTCCACCCGTACACCTCATGCCGCGCGTTCGCGAGCAGCTTCAGCGTGCCGCGCAACGCTTCCGCCGCCGTTTCTCCCAGCTGCGCAAGAAGATCCCGCGTCCGCTTCGCCCGTTCGGCCGCACCTTCCTCGGTCAAGTACATCGGAGTGTCCTCAACCACCACCGGTGTTTTCCCGAGGTCCTCAGCGTGCCAAAGCGCCAAAAACACCGGCCGCGGCATCCGCAACGGCCTGTCGATGATCGTCATCGAACCCCTCAACCACCAATCGTCGGGGGTGTCGGGGGCAGCCCAGTGCGCGGATCGAGGGCTCGCTCGCCGTTCTCGTCAACGAGGGAGAACGCTGAGTCGTCTTCGATTCCGTACTTGCGCTGGTGTTCTTTGTCTTCCTCGCCTTTGCCTTTTCCCGCGCCGGCCATGCCACCCATTCCCGGGCTCCCCTTGGCTCCGGCCGCACCCTTCCCTGCTGCTCCTGGCGTTGTGCGTCCCTCTTCCCCCGCACCCGCTCCGGTCCCGGCTCCGGTGCCTACGCCCGTACCCCCGCCAAGCCGCGCCGCGATCCCTCCGCTGCGGCCACCAGTTCCAGCCTCGCCGCCCCCACCGAGCGGCCCAAACCCACCCGGTGCCCAGCCGCCGACGCTGCTGTTATTGCTGCTGCTACCGCCGCCAGTCCCCGAGAAGGTCGGCGTCGACGGTGTCCAGTTAGACCCTCCGGCCCGATCAACCGACGGAGGCGTCCACCCAGACGTCGACGTCCCGTCGGTGCTCCCCGGGTACGTCCCTCCGCCGTGCGACGTGCCGCTGCCCGTACTCCCCGGCTGGAACGGCACCCCACCAGTTCCACCAACCGCCCCGCTGTTCCCCGACCCGGTCGCGCCGGGCCCACTGACCCCAGGCCCACTAGTCCCAGGTCCACTGGTCCCGGCCCCGCTGCCTCCCGGCCAGCTTCCAACCCCGCCAGTGGCCCCAGGCCCGGTGCCCGGCCCACCAGAATCCCGCCCAGGCCCCCGATAAGCCTTCTCGTGCGACTCGCTCTTGCTCTTCGCGTGATCGCCACCGGAATCGATCTTGAGATTCTGCCCGTCGAACCCGGAAACCTGACCGTAATTGCTATTCAGCCCTTGACCGTTGGTCTTGGCCTGATCCGCATACTTCTGATACCGCTCAACGTTGTGATTCGCTGCCGCGTTGTACTCGTTGATCTGCTTCTCGGTATCCGTGTCCCACGGAGTCCCCTGATCCCAAAGATTCTTGTGCGGGGGCGTCGGAGGCATCGCCTGCAGCGCGATCTTCATGTCGTTGTAGCCGTGCGTGGTGTCGACCAGCTTCTGCCCATTGACCACGTATGCCTGCGCAGAGGTAGCCGACGCATCAGACAAGGGTCTGAGCCGCGCGCGAGCCGCATCCGCCCCGTCACCAGTCCAGACAGATTCGAGCATGGTGGTGATCTGCTGCGCGTCGTCGCTGTTCTGGTTGTGTTCCTGAGCCACGTCCCGCACGGTCGCACTGCCGCTATCCCACGACGATGTCCCAGGCCCTTGCTGCACCTGCTGCACGATTGCCGGTGCCGGTACCGCCTGATCGCCAAGATTGCCGTGGTAAAAGTCGGAAAACCAGCCACCAGCATCTTTGAGTCGGTCATTGACCCAGTTGTCCGCGTCGTCGATCCGGTCACCGATCCACTTGGCACCTTCACCGATGAAATCGAAGAATCCCATCGGCTACGCACCAGCTTTCTGCTTCAGATTAGTGACGACCATGTCCGCCACTTGGGCAGTAACGTCGCATGGATCCGGCCCGCCGACCTTCGACTGACCAAGCGTGACTGAAACATCAATGTCGTGCTGATCGCTGATACCGACGCTGACCTGGCAGAACTCCTTCTCGGTATCCTTGCTCAAATTGGAGTGAGCAACTGCCGGAAAACCCTGGATAGGCGGAAGCGGGCGCCATAACGTGGACTGCGGTTTCGAATTCGCGTAAACGGCGCTCAGGCCATCCGAGACCTTCGTGACGTACATGACCGTAGCGACCGCGCCAGCATCGCTGTTGAGCCAATGACACTGGGGGCCAAGCGAAGGCTCGTCATCGTGCTTTCCCTGCGGCTTTTGCACAAGAATCCTGCCCACCTGATCCGGAGTGAGCGCCTCATCGCATGGATGGCCCGACAGGACTGACACAGGGAGCGGATTGTTCACCTTCGGCGCACCCGCGTACGGCAAAGTCTTCTCAGCCGCCGACGAAGGCGCAGAAGCACTGCCTGAGCCAGGAGTGGGATTTGGTGCCGACCCACCAGAGCATGCCGCGACCAAAGCGTTCACCGCAACTGCGCCAGCGGCCACGAGGAGCATCCGAGCCTTCATACTGCAAGTCCCCCGCTCTGGCCGCCGTTGCCCACGGCCTTCACATCTCCGGCCGCTTGGCCGTCTGCCTCACTGACAATGCCCAACGCCTTCTCGAGGCGCCCGATGAGTTCCACCATGTACTTGTGCATGGCGTCGTTCGCGTCCTTGCCGTCCGCGAAAGTCCTGACCACCTGCTGATTGAACCCCATGCTGCCCGGGTCTTGTGCCGGTGGCGTGAGCTGCGTCAACGACACAGTTTTCGGGCGCATCGTTGCCAGGTTGTCGCGGAGACGCTTCGCCCGATCGAGCAGTGAACGCGCTTCATCAGGGCTCAGAGTGAACCCCGCCCCGGATTTCACAGCAGACGCCACAGCGGCAGCATCCGAAACTCCCTTGGCCACGTTCATCGCCGTGCCCACCACCGTGATCGGCAGCCCAGTCAGCCAACCTGCTGTCTCCAGGGCTTTCCCTGGGTCGTTCTCAGCCATGCCCGCCCTCCCGTGCACCGCGCACCGCCCCTTGACCAGGCAACCAGTCCCGAGGCCCCTCGGCAGCCACTGTAACCAACTGCTCACAGCGGGGTGACGGAAACTGGCAAACTCACCCCACTGTGCACCCGGCCCGAGCGGAGGCGACCGCGGCGCAAGGACAGCGACGCGCCACATGTGTCACGCACCCGCTTTGTGTTTCAGGTTGGCGATGACCATGTCCGCGACGGTTGCTGCGGCATCACACGGATCCTGCGAGCCAACCCTCGTTTGCCCTAAACCAACCGATACGTCGGCTGTGTACTTGTCCGTAACGCCGACACTGACCTGGCAATTATCCTGTTTCCCCGAGTCGCTGGAAGTCGTGTGAGCTACAGCCGGGAGACCTTGAACAGAAGGCAGCGGACGCCAGACTTTTGCCAAGCCTCTAGTATTGGCGTAGACAGCGCTCAGGCCGTCAGACTTCGTGGTGTACAGCACCTGAACCAATGCGCCGGTGTCCTCATTGACCCACTTGCACTCAGCACCCAGCGCAGGAATATCGGCATGCACTCCCCGCGGCTGCATCCTGAAAATCTCGTTGATTTGCGACGAGGTGAGCGCACCGTCACACGGGTGGCCGGAAAGCGCAGATTCCGGAAGCGGCTTCTCGACCTTGGGCGCACCTGCGTATGGCAAGGTCTTCCCAGCTACCGGTGGCGACGCCGGAGGACCAGACGAGCCCGCAGATGGTTTTGGCGTCAACCCACTGGAACATCCCGCGACAAGCACAGCCGCCGCCGTCGCGCCAACAGCGAGAGAGTGGACCCGCATCCCCATCTGATCAGCCCCTTAGCCTGGTCACTAGCCCATCCGCGGACAACACAGCGGCCACTTGCCCGCCCGCTGCGCTAAATTAGTGACGACCATGCCCGCGATCTGGGCCGTAACGCCACACGGATCCACCGCGCCAACCTTAGCGGGACTAAGGGTGACGGACACATCGACATCATACTGATCATTGATTCCAACGCTTACCTGGAAAAATGATTTGTCACCCTTCGGGCCATAGGCCGAATGGGCGACAGCTGGCAATTCCCGCACGGTCGAAAGCGGACGCCACACAGTGGACTGCGGCTTCGAATTCGCATATACCGCGCTCAGTCCATCGGATGCTTCGGTCACATACAGCACAGTCAAAGCCGCACCTGATTCACTATTGACCCAATTACACTGCGCGCCGAGCGAACCGTTGTCGGCATGTCTTCCTTGCGGTTCTTCCCCCAGAATATGGCCAACTTGACCCGGAGCGAACGCACTGTCGCACGGATGACCCGACAGGACTGACGCAGGAAGTGGGTTCTCAACTTTGGGCGCACCGGCATACGGCAAGGCTTTTCCTGCCGATGACGACGATGCCCGATCACTAGCCGGTCCCGAAGCGGAGTTTGCCGCAGAACTTCCGGAACACCCTGCAACGAACACGACCCCCGCCACCGCAGCAGCGGTCAAGCTAGCGAAACGCGCCCTCATTCGATGGGCTGTGATCTGCTGCGCGTCGTCGCTGTTCTGGTTGTGCTCCTGGAGCGTCTTCTGCACCGTGAAACTGCCGCCGCACCACGATGACGTCCCCGGCTCTTGCTGAACCTGCTGCACAATCGCCGGACCTGGAACAGCTTGGTCGCCGAGGTTTCCGTGACAGAAGTCGGAAAACCCCACCGGCTACGCACCCGCCTTCTGCTTCAGATTTGTTACCACCATGTCCGCAACAATCGCCGCCACGTCACACGGGTCTTTCTTGCCCACCCGCGAATCACCCAGCGAGACTGATGCATCAATTGTTTTCTGGTCACTGATGCCAACACTGACCTGGCAGAATGACTTCAGTACTGCTTCTTGCTTAAAGGTCGAATGGGCTACGGACGGAAATCCTTGCACAAGAGGCAGTTGACGCCACACAGTTGCCTGCGGTTTACTGTTCGCATATACTGCACTTAGCCCGTCAGAAAGATTAGTAGCGTATAAGACGGTTGCCAACGCACCAGTCTCGTCGTTCGGCCACTGGCATTCCGAGCCAAGCGAGGGATCATCCTTGTGCGCGCCTTGCTGCTTCTGGCCCAGAAGGCTCCCCACTTGGTCTGGAGTAAGCGCGCTCTCGCACGGATGCGCTGACAACACCGACTCCGGAAGTGGATGCTCCACCTTCGGCGCACCCGCATACGGCAGCGTCTTCTCAACAGCTGACGACGGCGGGCTCGTCGCTCCAAGATCGGGGTTTGACCTTGAGCCTCCGGAACACCCCGCAACGAAGGCAACCCCTGCCACCGCAGCAGCGGTCAAACTTGCGAACCGCACCTTCATTCGACAGTCTCTCCCCCTGCGACTTGATCTCCCAGCCGCAACTGTAGCCAGTCACGCGCCCGGAGACGGCGAGATCGAGCGCAAGAAGAGCCCCACCACCCGATTTGGGTAGTGGGGCTCTTCAGTAGACCGTCGGGAGCTCAGCCCTTCAGCAGGGACCGTGCCATTACGACCTTTTGGATTTGGTTCGTGCCTTCGTAAATCTGCGTAATCTTCGCGTCGCGCATCATGCGCTCTACCGGGAAGTCGCGTGTGTAGCCTGCGCCGCCGAACAACTGCACGGCGTCCGTGGTTACCGACATTGCCACGTCGGAGGCGTAGGCCTTCGCTGCCGATGCGGTGAAGCTGGCGCGCTTGTCTCCGCGTTCGGAGGACGCCGCGGAGGCATACACCAGGTGGCGGGCGGCTTCGATTTTCGTTCCCATGTCGGCCAGCATGAACTGGATTCCTTGGAATTCCGCGATTGCCTTGCCGAATTGCTTGCGTTCCTTGACGTATGCGACGGCTGCGTCCAGGGCGCCCTGGGCGATTCCCAAGGCTTGCGCGCCGATGGTCGGGCGCGTGTGGTCCAGGGTGCGCAGGGCGGTTTTCAGGCCGGTGCCTGGTTCGCCGATGATGCGATCCTCGGGGATGGTGCAGTTTTCGAAGTAGATCTCCCGGGTCGGGGAACCCTTGATGCCCAGCTTCTTTTCCTTCGGGCCTACCGAGAAGCCTGGGTCGTCCTTGTGCACGACGAACGCGGAAATGCCGTTGGCCTTCTTTTCCGCGTTGGGATCGGTTACGGCCATCACCGTGTACCACGACGATTCGCCGGCGTTCGTGATCCAGCATTTGGTGCCGTTGAGGACCCAGTGGTCACCGTCGAGGCGGGCGCGGGTGCGCATTGACGCGGTGTCCGAACCTGCCTCGCGCTCGGACAGGGCGTAGGACGCGGACGCTTCGCCTGATGCGATGGACGGCAGGACAAGCTTCTTCAGGGCTTCCGAACCCGACAGGATGATCGGCTGGGTGCCCAGCTTGTTGACTGCCGGGATGAGCGACGCGGACGCGTCGACGCGGGCGACTTCCTCGATCACGATGCACGCGCCGATGGCGTCGGCACCCTGGCCGTCGTATTCCTCGCCGATGTGGACGGCGTTGAAGCCTGCCTTGACGAGCGCTTGGTTGGCCTCGACCGGGTAGCGCTCCTGTTCGTCGACCTCCGCCGCGTACGGGGCGATCTCCTTTTCGGCTAGAGCCCGGACCGCGGCGCGCAGTTCCTCGTGCTCTTCGGCCAGCTGATACAGGCCCTCGGCCACCTTCAGTCACCTCTTCTGCAGCGAAACGGGAGAAAGTCCCCCGATGTTAGCCCGCGTTCACACCGAACGCGGCGGCTCGCTGCTTGTGTCCTCGGCCTCACCGTTCGTATGGTCACGTGATGGCTGCCACTGCGTCGACCCCGCCGCCCGGATTGCCCGCTTCTCTTGACTACCCCCGCGTGCCGATAGGTTCGGTGCTCGCCG
Source organism: Amycolatopsis sp. NPDC003676 (assembly GCF_053587275.1). NCBI lineage: Bacteria > Bacillati > Actinomycetota > Actinomycetes > Pseudonocardiales > Pseudonocardiaceae > Amycolatopsis > Amycolatopsis sp. NPDC003676. Next base: position 76,867 of record NZ_JBSFNS010000025.1, on the reverse strand, counting down.
GTGCCGCGACGCGCTACGGCGATCGCGTCGCGTTCGCGATGGGCGACGACCAGCTCACGTTCGCGCAGACCTGGCAGGCCGCTTGCCGGTTCGCGCAGGCGTTGCTGGCCCGCGGCATCGGTCGGGGCGATGTGGTCGCCGTGCACCTGCCGAACTGTCTCGCGTATCCGATCGCCTACCACGGCATTCTGCTGGCGGGAGCGACGTTCAGTCCGACGAATCCGCTGCTTCCGCCGGATGATCTCGCCTTCCAGTTGACTGACTGCGGTGCCGCTGCGGTAGTGACGTTTGGGCCGGTCGCGGGGACGCTCGCGGCGGTCGCGGACCGGATTCCGGCGCGGCTCACGATCGTCGTCTCGCCTGCTGGCGAGCTCGGCGAGGGGAGCGTGGAGTTCCGCGAGTTCTTCGCTGACCAGCCTGCGACCAGGCCTGACGTAACGATCGAGGTGGACACCGACCTCGCGCATCTCGCCTACACGGGTGGCACGACTGGGCGGTCCAAGGGCGTCGAACTCACGCATCGCAACGTCGTCACGAACACGCTGCAGCACACGTGCTGGTCAACCGGCTCGGTGCCGGCGCTCGACGCGAACGGCGACCTGACGATCGACCAGGTCGGCAGCCCGGACGAATGGCCGACGCGGCTTGGCACCGGCACCGCGATCAACTTGACGCCGTGGTTCCACGCGATGGGCGTGATCGCGGGGCTCAACGGGCCGCTGATGGGCGGCGGCACGACCGTGCTGCACGCCCGGTTCGATCCGGCGGCGTATGTCGCGGACGCTGAGCGGCTGCAGGTCACGACCATCGGCGGCGCACCCGCGCTGTTCGCGGCGTTGCTGGCGACGCCCGCGTTCCACACTGCCGACCTGTCGTCGGTGCGCAACATCGGTTCCGGCGCCGCGCCGATGAGCCACGAGATGATCCGCGCGCTCCACCAGCGGTTCCCTGACGTCGTGATCGCCGAGGGGTACGGGCTCACCGAGGTGACGATGGGTGCGGTGATCTCGCCGAGTTACCGGTCCGGCGTGCGCAAGGTCGGGTCGGTCGGCGGGCCGATCTTCGACACTGAGGTCAAGCTCGTCGCGGACGGGAGCGAGGAGCCGTTGCCGCCGGGGCAAGAGGGCGAGGTGTGCTTGCGCGGGCCGCAGGTGATGCGCGGGTATCGGAACCGTCCGGAAGAGACCGCCGCCGCGCTGGTCGACGGATGGCTGCACACCGGCGACATCGGCGTTCTGGACGAGGACGGTTATCTGTCCATTGTGGACCGCAAGAAGGACATGTTGCTGTACAAGGGGTACAACGTCTTTCCGCGCGAATTGGAGGAGCTGCTGAGCGCGTCGCCGGGCGTGCTGTCGGCGGCGGTGGTCGGCCGGCCCAGTCCGGAGGTCGGCGAGCTGCCGGTGGCGTTCGTGGTGCGGCGGCCGGACTCCTCAGTGGACGCCGAGCAGCTGATGGCGGCGGTGAACGAGAAGGTGCTGCCGTACAAACGCTTGCGGGAGCTGCATTTCGTGGCGGAGATCCCGGTGTCGGCGGCGGGCAAGGTGCTGAAGCGCGAACTGCGGAAGCAATTGCCCGACCCGGCTTGAGGCTGGAGGTGGGTGCGGATGCCGGTTCCGGACCGGCATCCGCGCGCTACTTGCCCGCTTTTTCGCGGAGTTTGGCGTCCTTGTCGAGCACCAGCTGCTCGAGGTCCTCCTGGAACTGCGTCAGTTTCGCCTGCAGCTGCAGGTCGGCGGCGGCGAGGATGCGGACCGCGAGGAGACCGGCGTTGCGCGCCCCGCCGACGGACACGGTCGCGACCGGGATGCCGGCGGGCATCTGCACGATCGACAGCAGCGAGTCCATGCCGTCCAGGTACTTGAGCGGAACCGGCACGCCGATCACCGGCAGCACCGTCGCCGACGCGACCATGCCCGGCAGGTGCGCGGCACCGCCCGCACCCGCGATGATCGTGCGGATGCCCCGGTCGGCCGCGGACTTCGCGTAATCCAGCATCCGCTGCGGGGTGCGGTGTGCCGAGTAGACACCGACCTCGTACTCGACTCCGAACTCGTCCAGCGCTTGTCCCGCTGCCTCCATCACCGGCCAGTCGGAGTCGCTGCCCATGATCACGCCCACCTGCGGCGCCATTGTGTTCCCCTTCAGTGGATCTCGTAGCCGTCGAGCCAGACGGCGTGGGACAGCCAGTGCGCGGACAGCAGCGCGCGATTGCGCAGATCGTCCATACGGTCGCCGACGAAGTTGACGTGCCCGAGCTTGCGGCCGGGCCGGTCCTGCTTGCCGTAGAGGTGGATTTTCACCTCGGGGAACCGCGCGAACAGGTGGTGCACGCGCTCGTCCGGGCTCATCTGCGGCGAGACGTCCGCGCCGAGCACGTTCGCCATCACGCACGCGGGCGCGATCAGGTCGGTGCGGCCGAGCGGGTAATCCAGGACACCGCGCAGGTGCTGTTCGAACTGCGAGGTGCGCGAGCCGTCCATGGTCCAGTGGCCGGAGTTGTGCGGGCGCATCGCCAGTTCGTTGACCAGCAGGCCGGTCTCGGTCTCGAACAGCTCGACCGCGAGCAGCCCGGTGACGTCGAGCGTCGACGCGATGCGCAGCGCCAGCTCCTGCGCCTCGTGCACGCGCGACTCAGCCAGCCCCGGCGCGGGGGCGAGGACCTCGGTGTTGATGCCGTTCGTCTGCACGGTCTCGACCACCGGGTACGCCGCGCCCTGGCCGAACGGGGAGCGCGCGACCAGCGCGGACAGCTCGCGCTTCATCGCGACCTTCTCCTCGACCAGCAGCTCGGTGCCTGCTTCGAGGAGCTCGGGAACGGTCTCGCGGGCCTGCTGCGCGGTGTCGAGCATCCAGACGCCGCGACCGTCGTACCCGCCGCGCGACGCCTTCAGCACCACCGGCCAGCCGTGCTCGCCGCCGAAGGTCACCACATCGTCCACAGTGGACACTTCGGCGAAGGCGGGGCCGGGCACGCCGAGGCCGGCCATCATCTCGCGCATCACGAGCTTGTTCTGCGCGAACCCGAGCGCAGTGGGCGCGGGGCGGACGACGAAGCCCTCGGTGGCGAGGGTGAGCAGGTGCTCGCCGGGCACGTGCTCGTGGTCGAAGGTGACCACGTCGACCTGGCGGGCGAAATCGATCAGCGCGTCGAGGTCGGTGTGGTGACCGATGACGACGTCGCTGGCCACGAGGGCCGCCGCGTCGCCCTCGTCGGCCGCCAGCACCTTCAGCGACTGGCCGAGGGAAATCGCCGCCTGCTGCGTCATGCGGGCGAGCTGCCCGCCGCCCACCATGCCGACGATGGGAAGACCGGTTCGTTTGTCCATAGCGGAGACCAGGTTACTGGGCGGGAGCTGGCGGACCGTCGGCGACCTGCGGCGGAGGTGGCGGGTTGCGGTGCGGGGGTTGGTGGTTGGTCGCGGGCGGGACTGGCGGGATTGGCGGCTGGCGACGGCGGGGTTGGCGGCTGGCCGCAGGCGGGACTGGCGGGGTCGGCAGTCGGTCGCAGGCGGGACTGGCGGCGTCGGCAGTCGGTCGCAGGCGGGACTGGCGGCGTCGACGGTTGGCCGCAGGCGGGGATGGCGGGAACCGGACGAGGTGGCGTGCACGGCTACGGGACCGGCCGGATGATGCGCGGGAGGCTCTCGCTCCTCCACAAGCCGCCCAGCAGACGCGCGGCGAACGCGGCCAGGGGCTGGGGTGGTCGCGGGGCCGGACCGGGGATTCGCCCGACCGGCCCGGCTGGGCACCCAGGCACTCCTACTTCTACTTCCGCCCGCCCGGGACCGCCGCAACGCGCCCGCTCGGGACCGCCGCCGCACCCCAAGCCCTCAATCGAGACACCCAGGAACCGAAACCCCACCCCAACCAGTCCTGCTGCAGCAGGATGGCCGGATGGAATCCGTCACTCTCCCGCGCCCAGTCCTCCACGCCCTCCGGCAAGCCAGCCTCCCCGGCGTGGCCACCGGGATGCTCACCGGCAAGGCCCGGCCGCTGGCTTTCCCCGAGGGATTCGGCGACGTGCTCGTCTGGCTCTGGAGCACCAACTCGCATTCAGCCGTGATCTACCTCGCCGAACTGATGAAGCAACTCCGCGAACGGCACCCGCTCGCCAAGACCGTCACGCCGCCCTTCCGGTTCGGCGAGTTGCTCACCGCGGCCCGCGATTGTCTTCCAGACGACTTCGCGCACGCCGATCTGCTGATCCAGTACACCCGCACCGCGTTGGGCGACTTCTACGGCGGTCAGGCGGAGTAGCAAGGGCTCACTATTCGGTTGATCTGCCCGGGCAAACGCCGGATCAGAACGAATGGCCGTGCCCGTCCGCGAGTCAGGCTCCGGACGGCCGCGTAACCACCGCGATCCAGACAGTAACCGCCACCACCGACAAAAACCGCAAGTGAGCGCGCTGACCAGCGCGAATAGGCTACACAGACTCCCGCTGAGCGCGGTTGCGAGCGCGCCGCTGCAGCCCCCACCGCAAGGCCAGCGCCACCGCCAGCACCACCGGCATCAGGATGTAGGCGTCGCCGAGAATGTTCTGCCACACCTTCCAATGCAGCTCGACATTCCGGCCGTTCGGCAAGATCAGCAACACGCAACTGACGAACACGAACGCCACCAGGAACGTCCCCAGCCACCGTTTCCACGCGGTCGCCGGGGTGGTTTTCGGCAGCCTGGACACCAGGAGCACGACCAGCGGCGCGACCCAGACCCAGTGGTGCGTCCAGGAAATCGGCGAGATCAGCAGAATCCAGAACGCCGTGACGAGCAGCGCGGCCAGCGCCTGTCCGCGCCGGTGGAAGCGGAACATCAGCCACAGCGCCGGAATCGCCAGCACCAGGCCGATGACGGTCGCCGCGCTCGAGGCCCACGGGGCCAGGTCGGTGGCGCGGTTCATCAGTGCGTTCAGGGACTGGTTGCCCGCCCAGTGCACCGGGCCGATCCGGCCGGTGTCGGGCAGCGTTTTTGTCCAGTATTTCCACGAATCGTGCGGATTGATCAGGAACAGCAGCGCCTGCATTCCGACGAAAGTCGCCAATCCGCGCAAAGCGTCTTTCCAGCGGCCGGTGACCAGCAGGTGACCGAGAAAGACGATGGGCGTCAGCTTGATCGCGGCCGCGAGCCCGACGAGCACGCCGCCCCAGCGGCTGCCGCGCGCGCCGATGACGAGCATGTCCAGCAGGACCATCGCCATCAGGATCAGGTTGATCTGCCCGAGGAAGATCGTCCGCCACACCGGTTCCAGGCCGAGGAAGACCAGGAAGAACACGATGGTCGACCGCGCGGGCGAGGCCCACCAGCGGGGTCCGTCGGCGGCCGGGCGGGGCAGTGCGCCGATCGCGATCCGCACCGACAGCGCGAGCGCGCCCAGCGACACCACGGTCAGGAAACCCCACGCGACCTGCACCGGAACGAGCGCGAGCGGCGCGAACAGCAGCGCCGCGGTCGGCGGGTAGGTGAACGGCAGCAGCGCCCAGCCCGGTTCGGTGGGCAGCGTGTTCGCGTCGTAGAGGTTGTCCCCGCGCAGCAGCTGCAGCGCGCCTGCCCGGTAGACGGCGCTGTCCACGCCGAGGTTCCAGTCGTGCGCCCAGCCCCAGAACCCGACCGCGATCGCGAGCAGCGGGAACACCGCGAAGATGAGCATCGAACGCGGGCGCACGGAGAGCCGTGCCAGAGATCGGCGCAGAGCCAGCCGGGGCTGCCCGGATCGATTCACCGGAGCTTCGCCGTCGGCAGCGGAGGGTACGGTCCTGGTCACCACACCAGGAAAGCACGAACGCGGTAATGCTGGTCGGGAAGGGGGACCGGGGCTCAGCTGTGCGCCAATTCCGTCAGCAGTTCGCAGGCCCGCTCATGGGTCCCGGGCAGCCGCACCGCCGACACGAGCGGACGGGCGACGTCGCGCAGCTGCGGGTCCACCGAAAGGCGTTCGTTGAGCGCCCTTCGCAACGCGACCCCGCGCGTGGCCAGGCGTTCGTTGCGTTCGGCCAGCACCGCGACCGCGGAGGGACCGATCGTCGCGTAGCACTCGCCGGTGTCGAAGACGGCTCGGACAGCGTCCGCGGCGAGGATCATCGCGGTCAGCCGGGGCCAGCCGGACACCGCCGTCAGATCGAGCGACACGGTGAGCAGCACGTTCGCTTCGTTGACGCCGCCGCGGTAGATCTCGCCGAGCCGCGTCCGCAGGTACGCCGCGGACGGCAGGCCGGTGAGCGGGTCGGTGACTTCCGTGTGCACGAGCTGGTCGGTGGCGACGTCGGCCCAGGCCAGCGCGGTCACGCGCAGCAGCCGGGCAGGCGTGGCGTCGACGTCCGGTGCGACGAATCCGTCGACCGCGTCCGGGTCGGCCAGCACCGCGTGCAAGGCGGCCAGGTCGGACAACGTCTCCGACAGCCCCGCTCCCGCCGCGGCCCGCGCCCGGCCGAGTCCGGCCAGCGCGTTTTCCGCGCCGGTCGAGCCGTGCCGCACGACTGCCGCGCACACCGCGTCCACTTCGGGCAATGCCCAGTCGCTCGGGAAACGCCAGCCGGCCGCGAGGCTGGCTGTTCGCCAGCGAGCTCGCAATGCCCGCAAATGGCGGTCCCGCTCGAACCGCGCACGCGTCTCGTCCCCCGACGAGTCGCCTGCGGAGCCGAACCGCGCCCCGGTCGCCGGTACGTCCACCGAACCCCCAGCTCCTTCCGGTACCTGTCGATCTTGTTCCCCAATCACGGAGGGGACGCGGCGGAACTCCCCTCGTGACGCGTTTTCCCCGATCTTTTTCGGCTAATCACCAGACGAGGAGGTGAACTCACTGCGCCTACTGAGGCATCTGTCGGACCACGGCGTGACGAGTGTCGCCGCATCCGTCACACTTGGTGTGCGTTGTAGGGAGTAAGGCGCGTGGAGTCCGCCGCGCGCGCAGCCTTAAAGGAGCCCCGTGTCCACCGTTCCCGCCGATCTCTCCGGTAAGAGTGACGCCGAGCTGATCGCAGAGGTCCGCGCGGGAAAGATCGCGTCCTACGGTCCGCTCTACGAGCGGCACAGCGGTGCCGCGCACAACCTCGCCCGCCAGCTCGCGCGGTCCAGTTCGGAGGCCGACGACCTCGTGTCGGAGGCGTTCTCGAAGGTTCTGGACACGCTGCGTGGCGGGAAGGGCCCGGACAGCGCCTTCCGTGCGTACTTGCTTACCGCGCTGCGTCACACTGCGTATGACAAGACCCGCCGCGACCGCCGGATCGACCTCAACGAGGACATGAGCGACGTCGGCGGGGCCGCCGGCGAGGCGCTCACCGTGCCGTTTTCCGACACCGCCGTCGCGGGCCTCGAGCGCACGATGGCCGCGAAAGCGTTCGCGCGGCTGCCGGAACGCTGGCAGGCAGTGCTGTGGCACACCGAAATCGAGCAGCAGAGCCCGGCCGAAGTCGCGCCGCTGCTCGGGCTGACCGCGAACGGCGTGTCCGCGCTCGCCTACCGCGCCCGGGAAGGCCTCCGGCAGGCGTATCTGCAGGTCCACCTGCAGGAAAACGGCGCGGACCGCTGCCGCGCGACGGCCGAGCGGCTCGGAGCCTGGACGCGCGACGGGCTGTCCAAGCGCGAACGCTCCCAGGTCGAAAACCACCTCGACGAATGCGACGAATGCCGGATGCTGGCGGCCGAACTGGCCGACGTCAACGGCAGCCTGCGCGCGATCATCGCCCCGATCGTCCTGGGCGGTGCCGCACTCGGTTACCTGGCCACGATCGGTGCGGCCAAGGCGAGCGCGGCTACCGCCGGTGCCGCCGCGGTCGGTGCTGGCGCGGCTGCGGCAGGCGGAGCCAAGGCGGGCGCGGCGGCAGCTGCGTCCGCGCCTCGGCAGTTCGCTGGGGTCGCGATGTCTGGGGCTGCGATGGTGGCCGCGGTTGCTGTTGCGCTGGCTGCTGGTGGCGGGACACAGACCATTCCGGCTGCTCAGCAGGCACCCGCGCCGCCGGCCGCTGCGCCGGCACCTGCACCTGCGCCGAAGCCCGCTCCTCCGGCCGCGCCCCCGGCTCCGCAGGCCCCTCCGCCTGCTCAGCCCGCGCCTCCCGCCGTGCCGCCGCCTGCGGCACCACCGGCTGCTCCGCCTGCGCAGCCGCCAGCTCCGAACCCCGCTCCGCCGCAGCTGTCCGCGGCTATGCCGCCGGGTGGGGTCGAACTCCAACCGGGCGGCGGGGCGGTCGCGCTGCCGATCACCGTGCGCAACGACGGCGGTTCGGTGTCCGATCCGGTCCAGGCGACGTTGAACCTGCCGCCTGGCGTGCAGGCGGTCGGGGCGAACGGCGGCGGCGCTGTCGGCGCGTACTCCAGTGAGGCGGCCGCACAGTCCGGGCCGATGCAGGTCGCGTGCCCGGGCGGCACGGGGACGGTCACGTGCAAGACCGGCAGTGGGTTGCAGCCTGGGCAGTCGGCTGTGCTGATGTTCCGGCTGAAGGCAGACGAAAACGCGAGCGGCGGCACCGTGACCGGTTCGGTCACGGCGGGTGCTTCGGTGAACGTCAGTGTCCGCGTTCAGGTGAAGGTCAAGGCTCCGAAGGACGATCTCTCGCTGAAGGCTTGGGCGCTCGGCGCGCCGTGGAAGCTGAAGCCGGAGATCCAGGCCCTGGTGTACAACACCGGGCAGAGCACGAAGCCGGTCACGATCACGTTCGACCACAGCACCGCCTGGCAATTCGGCTTGGAGAAGTTCGATTGCACGTCTGGTGAGACGAGCACGAGCTGCACCAGTGCCAAGCCACTGGCTCCGGGCGAAAAGGCGGACCTGCTGGTGAAGGTGGACCGCGAGCCGTTCGAAGGCCCGCTCACCGTCACCGTCAACGCGTCGCTTGGCGGTGCCTCGGCGAAATCGGTGCCCGTAGCGCTCGGCTGCTGGTTGGACATGTGCCACGAGCCAACGATTGGGCCGTGGTCGTCCACGTCGGTGCCGTTGCCGACGACCTCGACGAGCCACACACCGAGTTCGTCGAAGCACCCGAAGCCGAGCATCACCCCGCCGACCTCGACGTCCCCCGACGACGAGACCCCGGACCCGACGTCGAGCAGCCCGTCGACCACCACGAGCGCGCCGCCGGACCCCAGTTCGAATGGCAAGCCCGGCAAACCCGGTAACCACGACAACCGTCCGCCGTCGGTCGAACCCCGGGGGTTCTTCAGCTGGTTCACGGAGTAGCGTCCGCGAGGTGCGCGAACTCCTGGCGAAGCACCGTGAGCTGGTCCGTTTCGCCCTGGTCGGCGGCACGAGCTTCGTCATCACGCTGACGATCACGTACGTCCTGAAGTTCACCGTGCTGCGGACGCATCCGGTCACGGCGCTGATCGTCGGCGTGCTGGTCGCCACGATCTTTTCCTACGTCGCGAATCGGGAGTGGGCCTTCCGCACTCGCGGCGGACGGGAGCGCGCGCACGAGGCCGCGCTGTTTTTCCTGATCAGCGGGGTCGCGCTCGGGCTGAACGCGTTGCCGCAGTGGGTTTCGCGGTATGTGCTGGACCTGCAGGTGCCGCACGTGAGCCTGGTCGGCCAGGAGTCCGCCGACTTCGTGAGCGGGATGATCATCGGGACCCTGCTCGGGACGCTGTTCCGCTGGTGGGCCTTCAAGAAGTGGGTTTTCCCTACGGAGGGCGCCCGGCCGGAACCGGGGCGGAATGACAATCCGGATATTCCGGACCGTAAGGCCGCCTGAGACCTGCCGTGACCTCGAATTCTCTAGACTGCGATACGTGACCGTCGTCGAAACCGTGCTCGCCCGCACCCCCGAGCCATTGCGCTCCGTGCTCGTGAAGCACCGGGAGCTGCTGAAGTTCGCGATCGTGGGCGGCACGACCTTCCTGGTCGACAACGGCGTCTGGTACCTGCTGAAGCTCAGCGTGCTGGAGTCGAAACCGACCACGGCGAAGGCGATCGCGATCATCGTCGCGACGATCGTGTCGTACGTCCTCAACCGCGAATGGTCGTTCCGCACCCGCGGCGGCCGCGAACGCGCCCACGAGGCGACGCTGTTCTTCGTGATCAGCGGCGTCGCGGTGGTGGTGAACCTCATTCCGCTGCTGATCTCGCGCTACTGGCTGCACCTGGAAGTGCCGAACGTGTCGCGCTTCGTGCAGGAGGTGGCGGACTTCGCGAGCGGATCGATCATCGGCATGCTGCTGGCGATGGTGTTCCGGTTCTGGGGGTTCAAGAAGTGGGTTTTCCCGGATGAGCTGGGGGAACGGCGGAAGGACGGGGTCACCCGGCTTCCCCGGTGACCCGGCTGGCGCTGTTCGACCTTGACGACACGCTGACCGATCTCAGCGGGGCGTTTTCCCGCTGGGCCACGGAATTCGCCGGACAACACCGGCTCCCGGACGACGCGGCGGCCTGGCTGATTTCCGCACGGCGCGAAGGGCCGATGGACCGGTTCTTCGCCGAAGTCAGGCAGAAGTTCGAGTTGGCCGAGCCCGCTGAACAGCTGTGGGCGAGCTACCGCGCGAGAATCCCGCAGCTCGTGCAGCTCCACCCGCATGCGCCGGACGATCTCGGTACTTTGCGCGCTGCCGGATGGCGAATCGGCATTGTCACCAATGGGATGCGGGACAACCAGTTAGCGAAGCTCCGCCGCACCGGTCTCGCCGAAGCAGTCGACGGTTACTGCATTTCCGACGCCGTAGGCCTGCGCAAACCGGATCCGCGCATCTTTCGTCGCGCCGCCCAAAACTGCGGAACCACGCTGTCACCCGACGATTGGCTCATTGGCGACAGCCCGCGCCTCGACATCGCAGGCGGACATAGCGTCGGAATTCGCACCCTCTGGATCAGCCACCACCGCGTGTGGCCGCAAGATCAGCAACCACCGCACCGCACCGCAACCCACCTGCGGCAAGCCGTCCGCATCCTGCTCAGCGAGGAACCGGCTCCGCGGGCCACTGCAATTCACCCACATCATCCGGGCGCGGGACCTTCAAGAACAGACTGAAAATCGCCGGACGCTTATTCGACAGTTCCAGCCGCCCGCCATCCGCCTCGACAAGAGCGCGCGCCAGCGCCAAACCCACTCCAGTCGAACCACCGCCGGAAAACCCGCGTTCGAAAATGTGCGGCGCGATTTCGTCCGGCACCCCAGACCCGGTGTCCGCGACCTCGATCACCACGGTCCCCTCCGCATCACCACGGCGGGCGGACAGCGTCACGGTCCCAGCGCCGTGGCGGAGGGCGTTGTCCAGCAGTACCCCGATCACCTCGCGCAAACGTGCCGGGGTCACGCGCACCATCAAGCCGTCGGCGACCTTCAATCGCAAGTTCCGGCCCTCGACTCGCAGCAGCTGACGCCATTCCTCCGCAACCGCGGGCAGCGTCACCGGCAGATCGACGGGCTCGGCGTCCACCTCGCGGGCGGCGCGGGCGGCGGCCAGCAGTTCGTCCAAGGCTTGGGCTAGGCGGTCCGCTTGCTCCTGCGCGGCACGGGATTCCTCCGCGACGTCCGGGTCTTCATGACCGGTCAGAGGTTCCAACCGGAGCTGCAGCGCGGTCAACCGGCTCCGCAGCTGGTGCGAGACGTCCCCGACCAGCTGCCGTTCCCGTTGCACGAGCTGCGCAAGGGCGGACCCGGACGTGTCCAGGGCCTCCGCGACCATGTCCAGTTCAGCCACGCGGTACCGGCTCGGGTCGGGGCGGAAATCGCCACCACCCAGGCGGGACGCGCGGTCGGCGACGTGCCGCAAGGGTTTCGCCAGGCGCCGCGCGGTCACTGTCGCCACCACCGTTCCGGTACCGACCGACAGGACCACCAGCAGCACGACCAGCAGCGTCACCTGCGTCTGCTTCGTGCGGACCGGACCGCTTGGGATTGCCAGCATTACCGTGCCGCTGCGGGCGGTCGGAACTGATTCGACCACCGGGTTCGGACCGGGGTTCGCGCCGAGGTGTTTTTCGCTGAAGCCCTCGGCGCGCACGATCAGCATGCCGCCCTCGGGAACGCCGACGCGAAATTGCTCCAGGTCGATTTCCTGGCCGTTCGCGACCTGCGTGTCGACCGTCGCGGCGATGTTGCGGGCCCGTTCGGCCAGGCTTTCCCGGTTGAGGTTCTCCACCAACCGCCACGCGGTGACGCCGAGCGGGATGCCCAGCACGGCCGCGGTGACCAGCACGGCGAGGAGGATCGCCAGCAGGATCCGGCGGCGCATGCTCATCGGCGGCTACTCGACATTGAACCGGAACCCGACGCCGCGCACGGTCGCGATGCGCCGCTCGGCGTCGGAGTGCGCCGGTTTCGCCTGCCTGCCCGCCGCCTCGTCGGCGGCGACCGCGAGTTTGCGGCGCAGCCAGGACATGTGCATGTCGAGGGTCTTCGACGTCTTGGACTCCAGGTCGTTCCACACCTCGGCGAGGATTTCGTCGCGGCTGACGACCTGCCCGGCCCGGCTCATCAGCACGCGCAGCAGTTCGAACTCTTTGTTCGCCAGCTGCACCTCGTGCGAGTCCACTGTGACCAGTCGCGCGCCGAGATCCATCCGGACGCCGCCCGCTTCCAGCACCTCGGGCACCCGGCGGCGCAGCAGCGCGCGGATCCGCGCGAGAAGTTCCGCGAGCCGGAACGGCTTGGCCACGTAATCGTCCGCGCCCGCGTCGAGGCCGACGACGAAATCGACCTCGTCCGTGCGCGCGGTGAGCATCAGCACCGGCAGTTCGGTGCCGCTCGCGCGCAATCTGCGGCACACCTCCAGCCCGTCCATCCCGGGCAGCCCGAGATCGAGCACGAGCAGGTCGACGCGGTGCGCGGCGGTCGCGGCCAGCACCGCCGGCCCGTCGGTGACGACCTCGATCTCGTACCCCTCCCGGTGCAGCGCGCGGGACAGCGGCTCGGCGATGGCCGGATCGTCTTCGGCAAGTAGGACCATGCTCACCTGGCCAACCTTACGGCGAACGGGCGTGAAACCATCGTGACCGTGCCTGCCTACTCGGATGACCTCGTTCTCGCCACCCGGCTGGCGGACGCCGCCGACGCGCTGACCACTGCCCGTTTCCGTGCGCTCGACCTCGCGGTGTCCGCGAAACCGGACCGCACTCCGGTGACCGACGCCGACACGGCCGTGGAGGACGCGATCCGCGAAATCCTCGCCGCCGAACGGCCCGGCGACACCGTCGCTGGCGAAGAACGCGGCGGCACCGCGGGCAGCGAAGGCCGCGCGTGGGTGATCGACCCGATCGACGGGACCAAGAACTTCCTGCGCGGCGTCCCGGTGTGGGCGACGCTGATCGCGCTCGTCGAGGACGGCACGCCGGTCGTCGGCATGATCAGCGCACCGTTGCTGGGCCGCCGTTGGTGGGCTGCTCGCGGCGAAGGCGCGCACCTGCGCGACGCGGCGGGCGAACGGCGCATGTCGGTGTCGAAGGTGGCGACGCTCGGCGACGCCTATCTGTCCACGACGGACTTGAACAGCTGGACCGAGTACCACTCCCGCGAGAAGTACCTCGCGCTCACCGAGGCGTGCTGGGAGTCGCGCGCGTTCGGCGATTTCTGGAGCCACTGCCTCGTCGCCGAGGGCGCGATGGACGTCGCGGCCGAGTGCATCGTGAATCCGTGGGACGTCGCCGCCGCGCAGGTGATCGTGACCGAGGCGGGCGGCCGGTTCACCGATCTTTCCGGTGCGGAGACCTACGAGGGCGGCTCAGCGCTGTCCACCAACGGCCTCCTGCACGACGAGGCGCTGGCGATCCTGCGCCGTCAGTGAGCGCCGGGCAGCACGCCGACCGCGCCGCGCGCCACCTGTGACCAGGTCAGCCTGCCGAAGAGGTAGTGGCAGGCGACCTGTTCGGAGGTGAACGCGGCCCAGTCGTAGCGGTTGCCCTGCTCGCGCCAGAACACTTCCCAGCCGCCGTCCGCGGTCGGCAGCAGGCACCACGTGTTGTCCGCCTCGCGGCCGATCGACACCACTTCTTCGGGCACTCCGATGACGTCCAGCCACTTCCGGATCGACTGGGTGTTCATCGTGCCTCCCGCGTGACGTCAACCAGGAATCCCAGCGTGACCAGTTCGTCCGCGGAGAGCACCGCACGGTAGCGGATTCCGCCGCCCGGCCCGTCGAACCACTCCGCCGACGTGGCCTGCCACACCGGCATCGGCTTCAGCACGCGATAACGGCGGTAGCCGGAACGCAGCGCGGCGGGCGGCAAAGCGCGCTCCGCGAACGGCGTCCCGTCCGGCGCGAACACCCGGCCGTGATCGCTGCCGAAGCGGTCCAACAGCGTGTTTTCCGGCAATACCACCGGATTCGGCTCTTCGACGCAGCCCTCCGCGGGCGGCCACACGTATTCGGCGCCGACCACGAACCGGCGCTCCCACTCCGGACCCTCCGGCGGCGCATAGCCTTCAGTGACCGCCTGGGGCGGCTCCGGATCCACCGGCGGCGCGGGCGAACGGCGGAAGCCCTGCTTGACGTACCCGAGCACCGCGGCGTCGTCGAGCAGCGCCGATTCCGGATGGTCGAACAGCGGACGCCGGGCGACCCCGTCCGAGGGCAGCGGCAACTGCCGGTCCGGACGGTCCGCGGCCACCGGCAAATGCCCGAGCGGGAACATGTGCACGGCGAACAGCGCCAGCACGCTTTCCCGGTCCGTGCGCGGAGAACCGACCGGCGGACGGCTGTGCGCGGGCAGCACGCCGGTGCCCGCGGGCGGGGTGGGCACCTCGTCGAAGCCGCGTTCGAGCAACCCGCCGTACTGCGCGGGCACGCGCACCGGGCCGGTGGCGACGTCGGTGTCTGCGGGTTCGGGTCGGTCGGACACTGGCACCCTCTTCTCGGTCGTGCCGGCACCGGGTCGGACGCCTGCTCGCGACGAAAGGTTCCGCGCGAGCGGGAAACCCACCTTATCGGGCGACGGGGATGCGCCGCCGCACCAACGCGCGGGCCGGGCCGCGCTCCTCGACCAACTCGAATCCCGCGTCGGTGAACATGCCGGTCGTGCCGTGGTAGAGGTCGGCGGCGGAACGCTTCACGTCCGACACCGGATATCCCTCGACGCTTTCCGCCCCTTGTTCGGCGGCGTAGTCGACGGCGGCCCGCAGCAACGCCGTCGCCAGCCCGCGCCGACGGCCGCGCCGGTGGATGTAAAAGCAGGTCACCGACCAGACCGCGCCCGGTTCGTCCGACGCCATCACGCGCGACCGGACCAGCCGCGGATTGTCCTTCCGCGGCGACACGGCCACCCAGCCCAGCGGTTCGCCGTCGATGATTCCGAGCAGCCCCAACGGTTTCCCGTCCTGAGCCTCGCTACGGACATGCTCCTTGCGGCCCTCGCGACCGGCGGCCTTGTAGTCCGGACCGCTGAGCCGGAAGAACGAGCACCAGCAGCCGCCCTGCACCCCGCCCGGGCCGAAGAGCCGTTCGAACAACGGCCACGTCTCCGCCCCGAGCGGGACGAACTCGGGAGTGCTATCCGGCAAGCGCGTTCACAACCCGCGACGGCGACGGACGGCCCAGCTGCCCGGCCATCCACACGCTGGTCTCCACCAGCTTGCCGAGGTCGACGCCGTGCTCCACGCCCAGCCCTTCCAGCAGCCAGACCAGATCCTCGGTCGCCAGGTTGCCGGTCGCCGACTCGGCGTACGGGCAGCCGCCGAGACCGCCGGCCGACGAGTCCACAGTAGACACTCCGGCGCGCAGCGCGGCCTCGGTGTTGGCCAGCGCCTGGCCGTAAGTGTCGTGGAAGTGCACAGCGAGCGCCGAGGTGTCGCCGAACGCCTCGATCAGCCGGGTGACCTGGTTCGTGGTGGCGACGCCGATGGTGTCGCCGAGCGAGAGCTGCGAGCAGCCGAAGTCGAGCAGCCGCTTGCCCGCGCGCACGACCTGCTCCGTCGCGACCACGCCTTCCCACGGGTCGCCGAAGCACATCGAGAGGTAGCCGCGGACTTCGAGGCCCTCCTTGCGGGCCCGTGTGACCACCGGTTCGAACATGGCGAACTGGTCGTCGAACGTCGAGTTCAGGTTGCGCTGGGCGAAGGTCTCGGTGGCGCTGGCGAAGATCGCGATGTGGTCGACGCCCGCGTCGAGCGCGCGGTTGAGGCCGCGGTCGTTCGGCACCAGCACCGGGTAGCGGACGCCGTCGTGGCGGTCGAGCCCGGCGAGCAACTGTTCGGCGTCGGCGAGCTGCGGCACCCACTTCGGGTGCACGAAGCTGGTCGCCTCGAGAGTGGTCAGCCCGGCGCCGGCGAGCCGGTCCAGGAATTCGAGCTTGACCTCGACCGGCACGACCGAGCCCTCGTTCTGCAGCCCGTCGCGCGCCCCGACCTCCCAGATCTCGACCCGCGGCGGCAATCCGCCCGCGGGGACCCGTTCCGGCAGGCCGACCTCTCGAGCACCCACGTCAGCGTCTCCTTCCGCGCGGTTCCCGGCCGCGCGGGGGCAGAGGTTCGGTGTCCTGCGGACCGGGCGCGCCGTGGTAGTCGTCGTAGGGATTGTCGTTGACTTCGCGGTAAATGACCGTATGCACGTGCTCGACGTGGGGAATGTCATCGAAGCGCAGCGGCTCGTCCGAGGCCGACTCGATGATGAGCGTCCCGCAGCCGAAGATCCGGTCCATCAAGCCGTGCTCGAACTGCACGCTGTTGATCCGCGACAGCGGGATGTCGATGCCGGTGCGCTTGAGCACGCCCTCGCGCGCGATCAGCCGGTCGGTCGTCACGATGAAGTGCGTCGTGCGCCAGCGGACCAGCGGCGCGAGGAACAGCCACACCACGAGGATCAGCGCCACCGCGGCGACCGCGATCATCGTGACGTTGTTCCACGGCCCGGCGAAGTCCTTGGCGACAATGAGCAGCCACACCGCCGCGCCGACGGTGATCACGAACGCCAGGAACGGGAAGATCAGCATCTTGAAGTGCGGGTGGCTGTGCACCACCACGCGCTCGTTCTGGCTGAGCAAATCGTCCGGATAGGCCACGGCGGGCGCTCCCCTGCGAATGTGTGCCGATGTGGTGGATCCACCGTACCGGCGCTGGCCCCGCGCGGGCGCGCCCGTTCCGGTCAAACGGGGCGGACGTGCACCACATCACCGGCGAAAACGGTCAGCCGCCGCCCGTCGGCGACGTCGACCTGCAACTGGCCGGACGCGTCGAGGTCCGCGGCGCGTCCGGTGAGCGTCGACCCGTCCGGCAACTGGACCTGGACGTCCTGGCCGAGCGTGGCGCACCGGGCGCGGTAGTCGCCGAGCAGTCCGGCCTCGGTGAGGTCTCCGCCCGCGGTCCGCCAGCGGCGTTCGAGGTCGTCGAACCTGGTCAGCAGGCCGAGCGCGATCTCGGTGCGGTCGGTGGTCGTCGCGCCCTGCTCGGCGAGCGAGGTCGCGGGCAGGCCGCCCGGACCGGCCGGGACGTCGTCGCCGAGCGGCAGGACGTTGAGCCCGATGCCCAGCACCACGGCCGCGTCGTCGGTGCCGACGGCCTCGGCGAGGATGCCCGCGCACTTGGCCCGGTCCGGCCCGGCGAGCACGTCGTTAGGCCATTTGAGGGCGACGTCGACGCCCAGATCGGTGGCGAGCGCGTGCACTGCGAGACCGGCGACCACGGACAGTGAGCCGAGCGCGGAGAACGGCACGCCCGCCGGGCGCAGCGCGATGCTCAGGTACAGCCCGGCCCCCTTCGGCGAACTCCACGAACGAGCCCGCCGTCCCACGCCGGCCGTCTGGTGTTCGGCCAGCAAAACGGTCCGGTCCTCGGCACCTTCGGTGAGGGCTTTCCGCAGGTCAGCGTTGGTGGAACCGGTCGTCTCCACGACGTCGAGGCGGGCGTAGCGGCCGCCGAGTCCGTCCCGCAGCCGCGCCGCGTCGAGTTCAGCCATGTGCCCACAATATGAGAGTCCCCCTAACGTGCAAGCCGTTCGCTCGTTACCCAGAGGTGCGCTCTTCTAGATTGGACGCCGTGACGCCGGAGACCCCCACCGCCGACGCGCCGCAGAAGCCCACCTGGGCTCGTGGCGCGCTGTATCGAGGGCTCGTGGCGTTGCCGCTGGTCGCCGGGCTCGCCACCGCGGGCTGGCTGGTCGCCGGACGCGATCAGCCCGCTCCCGTTCCGGCGCAGGCCGCGCTCACCGCGCCGGTGCCGACGCAGACCGTCAGCGGTCCGTCGGTGCTGCAGGCGAGCGCTCCGGTGCAAGCGCAGGAACCGGCACAGGGCGCGGCTGGCGGAGGCGGCGGTCCCGCTCCGCTGCAGAAGTGGGCGGATTCGCTCGCCGGACCGTTGGACATCCCGGCCCCCGCCTTGCTCGGCTACGCGAACGGCGAGCTGACCATGCGCAAGGAGCGCCCGGACTGTCACCTGTCGTGGGTCACTCTGGCGGGTCTCGGCGTCGCCGGAAACAACCACGGCCGTGGCGACGGTGCCGCGATGGGGCTTTCGACGCCGCAGTGGAAGAAGTACGGCGCGCAGATTCCCGGCATCGCGAACCCGGCGCTGTCCGACCCGTCTGCCGCGTCCGTCGCCGCGGGCCGCGCACTCTGCGCGAGCGGCGTCGACCTGTCCGCGGGCAACGGCTGGTGGAAGGCGCTGGCCGGGTACGAGAACGGCAGCGGCATGGAGCTGTTCCGGCAGCGAGTGCTCGGCTACGCCCAGCTGTACGCGACGCTTTCCCTCGACCCGGCGAAGTCGAACGCGCCGTCGGTGCACGCCGCGCGGTTCGCGCTCGGCCAACTCGGCCTGCCGTACGTGTGGGGCGGCAACGGCCCCGACGCGGGCGCGGCCGGGTTCGACTGCTCGGGTCTCACCAAGGCTTCCTACGACAGCGCCGGGGTTTCCCTGCCGCGCACGGCGGACAGCCAGTACCGCTCGGTGCCGCCGGTTCCGGGCGGACAGGAACCGCAACTGGGCGACCTCGTCTTCTACGGCAGCCCGGCGCACATCCACCACGTGGGGCTGTATCTCGGGAACGGCCTGATGATCAACGCGCCGACCGAGGGACAGGCGATCCAGATCCACACGTTCCACCGGCCCGGGGACGATTACGCCGGGGCGGGGCATCCGGCGAACTGACGTCGAGCCTCACGACCAGCGGCAAAATTCCCGTTTCCGCACGCAGCGCCCGTCTGTCGCTTATGCTCCCGAGCATTCTTCCTGACGGGAAAGGCGCACCATGTCCGCTCGCATTCTCCCCTTTCTGGCCGTGGGCGCTGCCCTTCTGATCGCCAGCTGTTCCGGCGAAAGCGGCGGCACCGCTTCTCCCGCGCCCTCGTCCGCACCCTCCGCCGCGCCCGTGTCTTCTTCGGCCGCAAAGCCCTCGCCGTCGACCTCTGCCGCGCCCTCGTCGTCGGTTGCCGAGGCCACCGGCGGTGACGCGGTCGAGCGATACGAAGCCTTCATGCACGCCGCGGGCAAGGAGGACCTCGCGACGGTCTGCGAGATCGCCGGTCCGGCCGCCAAGAAGGCGGAGAACGAAGGCATGGGCCCGTGCGAGAAGACGATGCCGATGGCGTTCCAGCTGATCTCCCCGACCCAGAAGAAGGCCCTGCAGACCGCCACGGTCGACCGGTCCAAGATCAAGCAGGGGGCCAAGCGGGTGGAGATCCCGGCGCGCGCGGTGAAGGCGTCGGTCAAGTTCACCGACAGCGACCTCGGCGACGCGGTCATGGAGAATCGCGGCGGCAAATGGTACGTAGTCGACTGACCCAGTGCGCGGCACCGGCTCGGCGGGCTACTTCGGCGGCCTTGCGATAGTGCTCGTCGGGCGGCAATCCCAGCCGGACGGCCAGTTCGCCCAGGTAATAGGCGACCGGCCCTAGCGTCACCATGCCGGAACCCGCACCGGCCAGTTCGTTCTCCGCCGGGATCAGGCGCTCGTACAGCTCGCGCGCGTCTCCGGTCGCGACGGTGAGGCAAGCGCGCAGTTCCAGGAACAAGTCCGGGCGATCCGGCGGCAGCGTAAAGTCCACTGTGGACTCAAGGCCGTGCTGGACGTAAAGGCAATGTCGGGCCAACGGCAGCAGACCACGGTCCACTCCGGACATTCCGCTGCCGGACAACCTGGCCGCGGCACTGCGATAGGCGGCTTCCGCGGCGGCGACCGAGCCGGTGACGGCCAGGCGGAGCGCGCGGTACCAGTCGGTGAACACGCTGACGAGCGGGAGGTCGTACTGCTCCCCCAGCCGATCCGCTGCAACCGCGTGTTTGTCGGCGGCGACGAAGTCGGCGAGCGCTGAGCGGGCTTGCACCAGCACGAGGTGACCGAGCACTTCGAAGGTCACCAATCGGTGCCGGGCAGCGAGTTCGACCAGTTCTTCGCCGATCCTGGCGCGTTCCGGGGCCAGGCCAGCGCGGGTGAAGGTCTGCGTCCAGCGTGCGTTCAACGCCAACGCCAGCAGCGCCGGATCCTCGGCGGACCGCGCCAGTTTCTCCGCTTCGACGGCCGCGTCGTGGGCACGTTGACCGCCTTCGTTGCGCAGTTCCAACGCGATGGTCGCGAGCAGCCGGGCGCGGACGAGCGGGTCGGTGGCGTGGACGTGTTCGGCGGCGTCGGCGATGCGGCGGGCCAGCGTGGGATCGTCGTTCTCAGTCCAGATTCCTGGCACGTCGAACGCGGTCAAAACCCGGATGGTCAACGTGGTGTCGGCACCGGCGAGGTCCAATGCCTCGGCACGGTAGCGGCGCGCCGCGGCCAAAGACCCGGTGAACGCGGACGTCCGGGCGAGACCCATCAGCAATTCGACGGTACGCGGGCCTTGCGCCAACGCGGCTTGCCAGAGTCGAAGTGCTTCGTGCGGCGCGAAATCCCGCTCGGCGCGTTCCGCCGCTGCTTGCGCATAGGCGGTGCCGCGATCGTCTCCAGCGAGCAGGAAGTGGTGCGCCAGCAAGGAAATCTCGGACGGTCGGCGGCTCGCCAAAGCCTCGCCGACTTCACGGTGCAGCTGGGCGCGCCGAGCCAGCGAAAGGTCGTCGTAGACAGCGTCGCGGACTAGCGCGTGCGCGAAGCGGAAAGCCCGTGGGCCGCTTTCGGTCAGAAACCCCGCCTGTACAGCGGTTTCCAGCTCATCCAGGACGTCGCCGAGCAAGCCGAGGTCGACGTCCGCTCCGATTACCGCGGCTTTTCCGAGCACCGCGCGCACATGGTCGGGCAGCGCGGCGATTCGGTTCCGGACGACGTCGCGTACTCCGTCCGGCAAGTCGCCTTCGGCATCCCAAGCGCGAGCTAGTTCCTTGACGAAGAACGGATTTCCGCCAGACCGTCGATGAATCACCGCCGCAGATTCGGCACCGACCAACTCGGCCACTGCCTCGACCGAAAGCCCGCTGAGGTAAAGCCGAACCGGGTCGGCGCGCGCAAGCCTTCCCAACGCAGCGGTCAGTTCCGCGGAGACTTCGGTCGTCCGATACGTCGCGAGCAACAACACTGGAGCCGCGGTCATCGACGTCAGCAGCGCCAGAGTTTCCTCGCCCGCCCACTGCAAATCGTCCAGTACGAGCAGCAGCGGACCCTGGCGCGCCACCTCCGCGATCCGCGCGGTCATCGCCTGATGCCACTCGAACCGCGCCACCGCCGGATCGCCACCCGCAGACCGCGGCGGGACCGGTTCGCCCAGCGCGGCGAGAATGCGCGTCCACGGCCAGGCGGGCGGCACCCCGGCACCGTCCGGATTCATTCCCCACGCCGTCGTCCAGCCCAGCCGCGCGGCGAATTCCTCGACCAGCGCGGTCTTTCCCGCGCCCGCCTCGCCGGACACGAGTACGAGCCGGAATCGCTTGCGGTCAACGACTTCCGCCGCGACTTCGGCAAGCCGCGTCAGCTCCGCGTCTCGCCCGGCCAACCGGCCAGGAACCGACGGAGCCAACTGCGGAGCTTGCGCGAGAATATCCTGCTCCACTTGCCGCAACGCCGGTCCAGGATCGACGCCCAACTCCGCCGCCAGCCCGGCCCGCGCTCGACGCAACGCCGCAAGCGCATCACCCTGACGTCCGGCGCGATACAACGCGAGCGCCAGCAACCGCCAAGCTTCCTCGCGCAGCGGATGAGCGTCCACAAGGGACTCCAGATCCGGTACTGCCTCGGCAGCGCGGCCGAGATCCAGCAAGCCAGCCGCCCGTCGTTCCAAGGCGAGTAACCGAAGTTCGTCGAGCCGAGCCCGTTCGGCGCGCGCCCACGGTTCGTCGGCGAACTCCGCATACGGCTCTCCCCGCCACCAGCCGAGCGCCTCATCCAGCTGCGCGACCGACGGCGTCCCGCGCAGCAACGCCTCGAATCGCCACGCGTCGACCTGCTCCGGTTCAGCACGCAGCGCATACCCAGGCCCGGCGGTGACCAGCAGTTTCGCGGGCGTCCGCGGCGGTCGGTCCGGTTCCAGCGAACGCCGCAGCGCGCCGACGAACGTCTGCACCGCGCCGACCGCGCCCGCTCGCGGCTCGGTCCACAACGCGTCGACCAGCGCGTCCGTCGAAACCACCTGTCCGCGGGCGACGAGCAGCCGCGCGAGCACCAGGCGATGCCGCGGGCCGGGCAGCGGCACCGGCCCGCGCGCGTCGTGGGCCGCCAGCGGGCCCAGCACCGAGAACGAGATGGTCATCAATTCGTACTGTAATCAGCTCAGTCGGCGCTGATCGGTTGCTGATCGGCCCGGCGCACGCTGGGTCGCATGAACTTCGACTACCAGCGGGTGCCCGTCGCCGACGGCGTGTCCCTCAACGTGGCGGTCGCGGGCTCCGGCTCGCCAATCGTCCTGCTGCACGGCTTCCCGCAGACCCACCTGATGTGGCGGCACGTCGCCGCCGACCTCGCCGCCGACCACACCGTCCTGTGCCCGGACCTGCGCGGCTACGGCGACAGCGACAAGCCCGCCGACGCCGGCGAGACCTACTCGAAGCGCACCATGGCCGCCGACGTCGTCGCGCTCGCCCGCGCCTTCGGGCACGAGCGCTTCGCACTGGCCGGACACGACCGTGGCGCGCTCGTCGCGATCCGCGCCGGCCTCGACCACCCGGACCACGTGTCCCACCTGGCCATCCTCGACGTGCTGCCGACGCTGGACATGTGGGACGTACTGCACGGCGTCAGCGCGGCGGTCGCCTTCCACCTCTACCTGATGGCGCAGCCGCCCGGCCTTCCCGAGCAGCTGATCGGCGGCGCGCCGGACGCGTTCTTCAGCTACTTCCTCGACCAGTGGGGCGCGGACCCGGAGTCCATTCCGGCCGACATCCGCGCCCGGTACCTCGAAGCGAGCCGGAACGCCGTCCCGTCGATCGTCGCCGACTACCGCGCTTCCGCGGGCATCGACCTCGAACACGACCGCATCGACCGGGACGCGGGCCGCCAATTGAAGATGCCGACGACGGTGCTGCAGCAGGGCTGGGGCGACGCGCTTGGCTTCGACGCGGCCGCGCTCTGGCGCGCGTGGGCACCGGACCTTGTGCACGAAACAGTACACAGTGGACATTTCATGGCCGAGACTTCCCCTGCCAGCGTTACGAAATCCCTGCGGGACCTGCTCGCGCGCTGACCCTTCGAAAGTCGTGCCCCGGACGAGTGGTCGCCAGTAATTCACCCACCGACCGCCCTCCGGGACACCTTCTCCGTGGCACGGTCTATGCCGCTCCCACCTGAGCGCATTTCCCGACCGATCTTGGAGGACCTGTGTTCCGCAAGCGGATCGTGGCCGCCGTCGCGACGGCAATTCTCGGTGCGGCAACCGCCGCCCAACCAGCCTCAGCAGCGGCAACCGTGCCCACCTTCGACCACGTCGTGCTCGTGATGTTCGAGAACGAGTCGTCGACGTCGATCGACTCGACCACCGCGCCCTACTTCGCCTCGCTCGCCGCGCAGGGCGCGAACTTCACCGACTCCCACGCGCTCACCCACCCGAGCCAGCCGAACTACGTCGCGCTGTTCTCCGGCGACACCCAGGGCGTCACCGACGACACCTGCCCGCAAAACCTCGGCGCGGTGGACAACCTCGGTTCGCAGCTCGCCGGCGCGGGGAAGACCTTCACCGGTTACTCGGAGTCCATGCCGTCCGACGGTTACACCGGCTGCTCGTCCGGCGAGTACCGGCGCAAGCACAACAGCTGGGTCGACTTCTCGAACGTGCCCGCGTCGAGCAACCTGCGCTACTCGCAGTTCCCGTCGGACTACTCGCAGCTGCCCAGCGTCTCGTTCGTGACCCCGAACATGTGCAACGACATGCACGACTGCTCGGTCGGCACCGGCGACACCTGGCTGAAGAACAACCTCGACGGCTACGCGCAGTGGGCCAAAACGCACAACAGCCTGCTGATCGTGACCTTCGACGAGGACGAAGGCACCTCGACCAACCAGATCTACACCAGCTTCACCGGCGCACACGTGAAGCAAGGCGACTACTCGGAGACGATCAACCACTACACCGTGCTGCGCACCATGGAGGCCGCCAACGGTCTCCCCGGCATCGGCAACGCGGCGAACGAGACGCCGATCACCGACGCCTGGCAGTGACGCGCGCCGGTCGCGGCCGCCTTGCCGGGGCCGCGACCGGGGTGCGCCCAGCTGTGCCGAACTGGAATGTCAGACTGGTCCGACCAGCGGATCTGACAACCAGGGAGAGCGATGGGCGACGGGCAATCTGCCGCCGAGGTGCTCTCCGCGGAACTCGCCGCACTGCGCGCGCGGGCCGGGAATCCGTCGTTCCGCAAGATGGCCGACCGCTCCGGGCAGATCTCGCACACCACGTTGCACGAGGCGGTTCGCGGCACCCGGTTCCCGTCGTGGGACACCACGCGCGAGTTCGTCCGGGCCTGCGACGCCGACGAACAACAGTGGCGGCGACGCTGGGAAGAACTGAAGGGCGTGCCGCCGGAGATCCCCACGGCCGAGGTCGCGATCGTCAACACGGCGGCGGAACCGGTGCTGATCACCTCGGACCCGATCGCCCCGGAGAAACCGCGCCGCCGCAAATACGCGCTGGCGGCGGTCGCGTTCGTCGTCGTGCTGCTCGCCGCCGTCGCCGCGATCGTGGTGCCGAAGCTGACCAGCGGCACCATGGTCGACGTCGGTGCGCGCCTCCCCGGCGACAACTCCGAGTTCGTCGGCGACGTGACCGTGCCCGACGGCACCGTGATCCACGTCGGCGAGACCATCCAGAAGGTGTGGGAGCTGAAGAACACCGGCTCGGTCGCCTGGCATCAGCGGTACCTGCAGCGGATGGATCTGCCGCCGGCCCCTGGCTCGTGCCGCACCCCGGACCGGGTGCTGATCGGCGACACCCCGCCCGGAGACCACGTGATGGTGAGCGTTCCGTTGACCGCCTCGCCCGCGCCGGGGCGCTGCTGGATCGGCTGGAAGATGGTCGACGCGAAGGGTGCGGAGTTCTTCTCGACCCGCCGCCCGGTGTATGTACTGGTGACCGTCGTCTCCTGACGCGTGTCAGATTCTGTAAGACCTGGTCACCGGGGTACCGAACACCCCAGCCCGCTCGACAGGATGAGTCCCGCTGGGGGTCGGTCCGTGGCAGCTTGCGAACAGCGCTGCCACGGACCGCCGCATTCAGGCCGGACGGCGGAACGTCGTCCGGTAGGCGCTCGGCGAAACCCCGAGCGCGGCTTGCAGGTGCTGGCGCAGCGACGCCGCCGTCCCGAATCCGCACGCCGCGGCGACCCGGTCGACCGGCAGTTCCGATTCCTCCAGCAACTGCCGCGCACGCTCCACTCGCTGCTGGGTCAGCCACTGCAGCGCCGACATCCCGACCTCGTCCCGGAACCGCCGGGTGAACGTCCGCGTGCTCATCGACTCGCGCACCGCCAGGTCGCGCAGCGTGATCGGCTGGTCGAGATGCTCCAACGCCCATGCCCGCGCGGCCGAGGTGGACGACGACCGCGGCTCCGGTACCGGACGGCGGATGAACTGGGCCTGACCGCCCTCGCGATGCGGCGAAACGACGGTGCCGCGGGCGACCTCGTTGGCGACCGTCGCGCCGAAATCGCGGCGGATCATGTGCAGGCAGAGGTCGATGCCGGACGCGACGCCCGCCGACGTGAAGACGTTGCCGTCCTCGGTGTAGAGCACGTCCGGGTCGAGCTGCACGCGCGGGTATTCGAGCTGGAACTCGCACGCCGAACGCCAGTGCGTGGTCGCGCGGCGGCCGTCGAGCAGGCCCATCGCGGCGAGCACGTACGCGCCGGTGCAGATCGAGGCGATCCGGCTGTCCGGGCACATCAGGCTCATCGCGTGCTTGAGCTGCGGGGTCAGCTGCCGTCCGGTGGGCTCGTACTCGAGCGAGGACGCGGGCACGATCACCGTGTCGGCCTCGGCCACCGCCTCCGGCCCCTGCGCGACCGGGATGGTGAAGTCCGAATCGGTGCGGATGTCGCCGGGCTCCGGGGTGCAGGTGACAACCTCGTACAACCGCTCGCCATCCGTGGATTTGGCCTGGCCGAACAGCCGGTGGACGATGCCGAGCTCCATCACGAGCATGCCGTGCCGCACCAGCACCGCGACCTTGTGCCGCTCCGGATGACGAAAAACAGCCATGGCCCGATTCTTGCACAAGGTGGCCATCGGGCCACTGTTTTGGCCGTTTCGCCGGTTGCACCCTGGCCTCATGAACGTCTTGTGGATCTACGCCCACCCCGACCCCGCCTCCCTCAACGGCGCGCTCCGCGACGAGGGCGTCACGACGCTGCGCGATCTCGGCCATGACGTGCGCGAATCCGATCTCTACGCGATGCGCTGGAACCCGATCGTCGACGAGATCGCGACCGTGCCCGAGGACGTCCGGATCGAGCACGAAAAGCTCGACTGGGCGGACACCGTCGTCGTCCAGTTCCCGCTCTGGTGGGCGGACACGCCAGCCATCCTGAAGGGCTGGTTCGACCGCGTTTTCGTGCAGGGATACGGCTACGACTACCGCGACGAAACCGGTCACACGCTGCGCTACGGCAACGGCGTGCTGGCCGGGAAACGCGCGATGGTCATCGTCACCGCCGGGGCGCACGAGGACAGCCTCGGCCCGCGCGGCGCGCACGGTTCGCTGGACGATCTGCTGTTCAACGTCCAGCACGCCACGCTCTTCTACACCGGCATGACGGTCCTGCCGCCGCTCAAGGTGACCGGCACGAACCGGATGACGCCGGAGAAGTTCGACTGTGTCGCCGAGCAGCTGCGCAAACGTTTGCACTCCCTGGAAACGACCGATCCGCTGCCCTACCGCACGCAGGACGGCGGCGACTACGACCGGCGGCTCGTCCTGCTGCCCGAGGTCGCCCCAGGTCAGACGGGGTACGCGGCACACCTGACGGCTTGACCCGTATATACCTCCGTGGTTATATACGGGCATGGCGATCCTGCGAACCACTCCTGGCGGACGACCGAGCGTGAAACTCGAACGGACCCTGGCGCATCCGCCGGAGAAGGTGTGGCGCGCGGTCACCTCGCCGGAGGAGCTGGCGCATTGGTTTCCGGCGGCCGTCAGCCTGCCGGAGACCCCGGCTCCGGGCGAGAAGATCACGTTCACCTTCACCGAGACCGGAGATGTCAGCGAGGGCGAGATCCTCGGTTACCGGCCGCCGGAGGTCTTCGAGTTCACCTGGAACTCGGACCTGATCCGGATCGAGGTGTCCGCCGACGGCGCGGGCAGCAAGCTCGCCTTCACGCACGTTTTCAACCGCGGCGAACCGGACATCGCGCTGCTCGGCGCGGGACGGCACGTCACCGGTTGGGTCGCCTGCCTGGATTCCCTCGAAGCCTCGTTGGACGGCCGGGAGCTGGAGATGCCGACCGACTGGCATGCGCGGATGGTCCACTACATCGAGGAATTCGGCCTGGAGGACGGCGAAGTCCTGGACGGCGGGACGATCCGCTTCCGCCGCGACCTGGTCTGGCCGCCCGCCGAGGACGTCTGGAATCGGTTGCCGCAGCCGGAAAACGGGGCGGAGGTACTGGAATCTCGGTCGCCGGAGGTGCTGGCCTACACCTGGCTGCACGACGGGAAACCGGCCGGGCGCGTGCGGTGGGAAGTGACCGCGGATCCGCTGGACGGTGTTCGGGTGGAGCTGACGCAGGCCGTTCCGGCGGAGCTGGCCGATCAGCTGCCGGACTTGCTGACGGCGCGGCATGAGCAGCTGAACGCGTTGTTCGCCGGGACGTTCAAGGTGGAGCTGGAGCCGTGGTCGGCGGAGCGGCGCGCCGAGGTCAGGAAGCGGTACAGCTAGCCGAGAGCGGTGTTGTACGGCGAAAACCGCACCTCCGCCGGTCCCGGCAACGCTTTTCCGTGGAGCACCAGCCGCGGCGCCGGACCGTGGACCGCCAGCCCGCGCGCCTCGCACCACGCCGACAGCTCCGGGAACCGGTGGTCCACCGCCAACCGGAGATCGCCCGACGCGGCGCGGGCGATGCCTCGAATCAGCGCGCGGGCCTGGTCTTCGTCCGCGGCCACCACCGGACCGATTACCAGCACTCCGGCTTGCGCGGTGCCGAGCGCGTAACCGTCGTCGGTCACGTAGACGTGGTCGGCCTCGAACAGCATGCGGTTCAACAACTCTCGCCGTGCGAAGCCTTGTGCCGCACTGTCCAATTCGTACACTCGCGCCACGTCCGCCGGACCGATCGGCCGCGCCGCTGGGCCGTCGTCGTCGGTGAACCGGCCGCGATGGTCGTTGCAACCGCCGTCGAACTCGAAGCCCATCGATTCGTACAGCGGACGCGCTTTTTCCGTGGTGTGCAAGGAAACCACGGCGTCACCGGCCGCGTCGAGCGCCTGCGCCGTCACGCGACGGCCGAGCCCCTGCCGCGCGAACCGCTCCGCGACGACGACCATCGACACGCTCGCGGTCGGCCCGGTCCGGGTGAGCACCGCCGCTGCGGCGAGGCCGCCGTCCGGCGCGTCGATGCCGAATCCGCGGCCGACGTCCAGCAGCATCGCCCATTTCCGTTCTTCGCGCGGCCATCCGCGATCGGTTCCGAGGTCGAGGCAGGCGGACAGATCGGCGGGCCCGAGCGAGCGGACCGAGGCGTCGGCGAGCAGCACGCTCCCACCCTAGGCCGGAGAACGCCGGTCATGGCCAGGCCGACGCCGAAAATTCAACTGACGCCGGTCATAGGCTTCGTTGGTGACCGACTCCGAAGTGCTGACCGTCCAGCAGGTTCTCGGCGACGGCCGGTTCGCCGAAGTCGGCGAAGTGCGGCTGACCGAGGCCGATTCCCGCACGGGCTATGTGGCCGTCGGAGGTGCGCTGGGACGTCCGCTGTGGGCCGGGCACAGCGTGGAGAGTTCGTCCGGCCCGACCTCTTGGAACCGCGTCGGCCTCTACCGCGCCGACACGCTCGAATGCGTTCACCTGGTGCGCCTGCATTGGCCGGTCAACGCGTTGGCGTTTCATCCGGAGCTGCCGATCCTCGCCATCGGCTCCGGGTCGTACGACGGCGGCTATTTCTACGAGGGTGAGCTGACCGTTCTTGACCTCGAATCCGGCCACGCGACCTCTTTGCTGAAGGACCGCCGTGAGGTCACCGGACTTCGCTGGCGCGACCGGCACACCCTCGACGCGAAAATTTCGGTCCCCACCGAGGACGACGAGGAAGAGCTCGGCACCACCACGATGGCCGTCGCCATCGCCGTGCCGGACTGGCGAGCGGTGAAGGCCCGTTCGCTGCAGGTCATCGGCGTCACTGTGGCACCAACCGCCACGCCGATCACCCCGGAAAAACGCCGCCGGCAGGTGTGGGCGGTCGCCGCGTTGAGCGACGGACGGATTCTCGCCAGTCTTGATCGGGTCGCCGTGGAGTGCTGGTCGGCCACCGGCGAAGGCGAATGGTCCGTGCCCACTTCGGGCATTGGCTGCCAGCTCTGCGTCGACCCCGCCGAGAACACCGCCGTCCTCAACACCTGGACTGGCTGGACCGGATCGGCCTCGACTGTCGAACGTGTCCGGCTGGCCGACGGACACGTCGAACCGGTCCGGGCTTTCGACCATCCCGCCGTGGTCGTCGCCGACGAAACCGGGCAACTCGCCATCCGGCCCATTTCGGGTCCGACCGAGGTGCTGCCCTCGGAAAGCCGCGTCGACCTCGGCGGATACGACCTGATCAACCATTTCTTCGACATCCGCCGCGCGCCCACGCTGCTGTTCCTGCAAGGCATGGGCCCGCGAGCGCACGAGGACAAATGGGTCGTCGCCTTCGATCCCGCACGGCGGCGAACCGAGCGCTTGTTTCCTCTCGAATGGGACGCGGCCCAGAACCGGCACCTCTTCGGCGGCCCTGGCGTGTTCGTCGACGGCTCGATCGTCCACGCCACCGCGGTCTACAACGGCGCCGGACTCCTGCCGGGCAACTCCTGCGTCGTCCGCCGCTCCTATCCCGACGGAAAAGCCCAGTGGGTCTTCACCGCCGACCACCAGGTCACCGCGATAGACACCATCGGGTACACCGTCTACGTCGCGTTCAACTCCGGCGAGATCGTCGCCCTCGACGCGGCCGACGGTCGCGAACTCGCACGGCAGCAGCTGCAGGTCAACGGACATCCGGTCGTCCCGCTTTCGCTCAGCGCGCGAGCCCCGGACCGGCTCGTCGTCGGCACGCTCGACGGCCGCGTGCTGGTGTGCGAAACGGCGACGAGGGAGTCCTACGCCACACGCGCGGCAACCGCGCAGTAGCTAAGCTCCGCCACATGAGCAGTGCGACGCAGCCGCTCGGGACGCCGCCCGAGGGAGAACCGGACATCCACACGACGGCCGGCAAGCTCGCGGATCTCTACCGCCGCTACGACGAGGCCGTGCACGCCGGTTCGGCGCGCGCGATCGAGAAACAGCACGCCAAGGGCAAGAAAACCGCCCGCGAGCGGATCGATCTGCTGCTCGACGAGGGCTCGTTCGTCGAGCTGGACGAGCTGGCGCGGCACCGCTCCACGAACTTCGGGCTGGAGAAGAACCGCCCGTACGGCGACGGCGTCGTCACCGGGTACGGCACCGTCGACGGGCGTCCGGTGTGCGTGTTCAGCCAGGACGTCACCGTGTTCGGCGGCGCGCTCGGCGAGGTCTACGGCGAGAAGATCGTCAAGGTGATGGACCTGGCGATCAAGACCGGCCGTCCGATCATCGGCATCAACGAGGGCGGCGGCGCGCGGATCCAGGAAGGCGTCGTGTCGCTCGGCCTGTACGGCGAGATCTTCCGCCGCAACACCATGGCTTCCGGCGTCATCCCGCAGATCTCGCTGATCATGGGCGCGAACGCGGGCGGGCACGTCTACTCTCCCGCGCTCACCGACTTCGTCGTGATGGTGGACGAGACGTCGCA
Source organism: Amycolatopsis sp. NPDC003676 (assembly GCF_053587275.1). Lineage (NCBI taxonomy): Bacteria > Bacillati > Actinomycetota > Actinomycetes > Pseudonocardiales > Pseudonocardiaceae > Amycolatopsis > Amycolatopsis sp. NPDC003676. Next base: position 45,661 of record NZ_JBSFNS010000025.1, on the reverse strand, counting down.
GATGTTCATCACCGGACCGGACGTCGTGAAGACGGTGACCGGCGAGGACGTCACCTTCGAGGAACTCGGCGGCGGGCGCACGCACAACACCAAGTCGGGCGTCGCGCACTACCTCGGTTCCGACGACGAGGACGCCATCGCCTACGTCAAGGAACTGCTCTCCTACCTGCCGCAGAACAACCTGTCCGAGCCCCCGGAGTTCGACGCTGACGTGCCGCCGGCCGGGTTCTTCGAGAACGTCACCGACACCGACCGCGAGCTGGACACGCTCATCCCGGACTCGCCGAACACGCCGTACGACATGCACGAGGTCGTCACCCGCGTGCTCGACGACGGCGAGTTCCTCGAGGTGCACGAGCTGTTCGCGCCCAACATCCTGGTCGGCTTCGGCCGGGTCGACGGCCAAAGCGTCGGCGTCGTCGCGAACCAGCCGACGCAGTTCGCCGGCTGCCTCGACATCGACGCGTCCGAGAAGGCCGCGCGGTTCGTGCGGACCTGCGACGCGTTCAACATCCCGGTGCTGACCTTCGTGGACGTGCCCGGCTTCCTTCCCGGCACCGACCAGGAGTGGAACGGCATCATCCGCCGCGGGGCGAAGCTGATCTACGCGTACGCGGAGGCGACCGTCCCGCTGATCACGGTGATCACGCGCAAGGCCTACGGCGGCGCGTACGACGTGATGGGTTCCAAGCATCTCGGCGCGGACATCAACCTGGCCTGGCCCACCGCGCAGGTCGCGGTGATGGGCGCGCAGGGCGCGGCGAACATCGTCCACCGCAAGACGCTGGCCAACGCGGCGGCGGAAGGTAAGGACGTCGACGCACTGCGCGCGGACCTGATCCAGGAGTACGAGGACACGCTGCTCAACCCGTACGCGGCGGCCGAACGCGGTTACGTCGACTCGGTGATCGTGCCGGCGCACACCCGCGGCCACGTCGCCAAGGCGCTGAGCCTGCTGCGCACCAAGCGCGAATCGATGCCGCCCAAGAAGCACGGCAACATTCCCCTGTGAGGCCGCGATGACGGACACTCCCCTGCTCCGCGTAGTCCGCGGCAACCCGGACGACGCCGAACTCGCCGCGCTCACCGCAGTGGTGGCCGCTGCTGCTTCGGCATCGCCGCCCGCTCCGGCACGGCGTCGTACGTCATGGTGGGGCGACCGGTCGGCCGCGCTGCACGCGCCTCTGGCCGCTGGTGACGGGGCCTGGCGCGCCTCGTCGTTGCCTCGCTGAAGTCCTCGTGAGTGTTGGCGCCGGTTCTAACCGGCACCGCCACTCACGACCGCCTACGCGGCTGGTGCGTCAACGTCCGCGCTGAGCCCAATCCGGAGCGTCAGCACCCGCGTGCGCCAACAGCTCCTCCCGGGTGATCGAACCGAGCGGGCCGACTCCGCGCAGCAACAGGTAATCGCCCGCGTCAGCCTGGTCGTGCTCGATCTCGACGTCCTCGGCGTGGTAGCTGTCGGTCCAGACGATCCGGACCTGGCAGCCGCCGTTCTGGGTGAGCGCGTGCACCTGCTGGACGGTCGCGAGCCGCGCCATCGGTTCCGATTCCCAGCGCTGCTGCAGAAATCGCCAGCGCGAGGCCTGTTCGGCCGCCCGTAATCGTTGATCGAGCCCGCCCGCGCGGTCCCGGAAAATCCAGACAATCCCGGCCATGACCGCGGCGGCCACAGCCAGACCGATCAGCCACCAGACCGTTCCCATGTCTCCAGGAGCCTACTCGGGGCGATGCTCGCGGAGGTATCGCTCAACCAGGCCATCTGTGAATTCCGGCGGCACTGGTGCGCCGGTGACCAGCACCCGGTAATGGATCGGCCCGACGAGTTGCTCGACCGCCGTGTCCAGGTCGGTGTCCGGCGGCAGTTCGCCGCGGGCGACAGCACGTTCGAGCGGAAGCCGGTCGCGCGCGTGCTGGCCGCGGACGTGGTCCTCGCGCAGCCGCCGAGCCAGGTCCGGGTCGTGCTGCGCCTGGCCGAGCAGCGTGCGGAACACCGCACCGGCGTCGGCGGTGGTCAGGAAGGACGCGATCGCGGCGAGGTGCGCGCAGAGGTCCTTGCGGAGGTCGCCGGTGTCGGGCGGGGAGAGTTCCTCGACGAGGTCGTCGCCGAGGGCTTCGAGCAGAATGTCCACTTTGGACGGCCACCAGCGGTAGACGGTCTGCTTCCCGACCCCGGCCTTCGCCGCGATGCCCTCCATCGTGAGCCGGGCGAAACCGACCTCCACCAGCAGATCGTCGACCGCGTACAAGACCGCGCGGCGCGCGTTCTCGCTGCGGCCGTAACGGTTCCCGTGATGCCGGCGCTCGCCGGGCTCAGTGACGTCGCCCACGTGCAGAAGTCTAGCCAAGACGCAACGTCTCGTCTAGCGTTGAGCGCACCAGCTCACTAGGGGGTTCTCAGTCATGTGTTCCGCGTGCGGGGTGCCGACGCACCAACCCGAAGCCGAGGCTGCCCCCGCGGCCCCGCGCAAATTCGCCGCGCTTTACAACAAGGATTGCCGTCCTTACCTGATCGGCACCGGCCTGGCCATGATGGCCGACAACGTCGAGCACGTCATCACCTACTGGGTGCTGTGGGAGAAGTTCCAGTCGCCCGCGCTGACCGGGTTCGAGGTGATCAGCCACTGGGTGCCGTTCCTGCTGTTCTCGGTGTATTTCGGCGGACTGGCCGACCGGCACGACTGCCGCCGGATCATCCAGGCCGCGCAGGTGCTGTTCATGGCGGTGTCCGCGGCGTGGGGCGTGCTGATCCTCACCGACACCCTCGAGGTGTGGAGTGCCTGCGTACTGCTGATTTTGCACGGCTGCGCGGGTGCGATCTGGGGGCCGGGCGAACAGCTGATGCTGCACGATTTCGTCGGACCGGCCGAATTGCCGAGCGCGGTCCGGCTCAACGCGACCTTCCGCAGCCTGGGCATTCTCTTCGGCCCGGTCGTCGGCTCGGCCCTGCTGCTCGGACTCGGGCCGGTGGCGGGCATTTTCGTGAACGTCGCGTTCTACCTGCCGCTGACCATTTTCCTGTTCCGCACCAAGTTCACCGGCCACACGCGAGACGGCGGAATCGTCCGCCGGCCACGGGTCGGGTTGATGGATTCGGTGCGGGTGCTGAAGGAAATCAGCGGTAACCCGACCATGGTCGGGATGATCATCCTCGCCGGGCTCGGTGCCTTCTTCGTCGGCGCTTCGATGCAGAGTTCGATGCCGATTTTCGCGCAGGACCTGGGCGCGGGCAGCGCCGGAACCGCGTACGGCGTGCTGCTGTTCGCCAACGGCGCGGGTGGCGTGATCGGCGGGATCCTGTTGGAGGCGACCGGAAAGATCAAACCGAACGTGCCCGCGGCGGTGGTCAGCACGGCGATCTACGGGATCTCGAGCCTGTTCTTCGCGATGACCGCCAGCTACCCGATCGCGGTGGCACTGCTGGTGATCGGGGGCGTGGCGAACCTGGCGTCGATGTCGATCGGCCAGACCGTCGTGCAGCTGCTGGCGAAACCGGAGGAACGCGGCCGGGTGATCGGCGTGTACAGCGTGTCCGCGAACGGGCTTCGCGCGGGCAGCGGATTCACCGTGGGGCTGCTCGGTTCCGCCGTCGGGGTGCACTGGTCGCTGGGCCTCAGCGCGGCCGCACTCACCGTCGGCACCGGGATCGCGGGCTGGTATTCGCTGGGCAGCCGCCGGGCACGGCAATTGCACCAGGTCACCGACTGAGCCGGTCCCGAAGACGGTCTACCTCGTCCGCGGCCATTCCGGCGCGGACGAGGTACTCGGCGACGTCGAAGCCGTCGAGGGTCTTGATGACGGCTTCGCGGATGGTCGTTTGGCGGCGGGCCAAGGCTGCTTCGAGCAGCGCGGTTTGGTCTTCGACGCCTAGCGCCCGGTACAGCGGCAGGACGGCTTCGGTCGAGAGGGCGTAGTCGGCGGCGATGGTTTCCGGGTCGACGTCGGCCAGGGCCAGCAGGAGGAGCGAGACGAGGCCGGTGCGGTCTCGCCCGGAAGTGCAGTGGAAGAGCACTCCGCCTTCGGCTTGGGCCAGCGTTTTCAGGACGGCTGCGCAGCGTTCTGCTTTGCGGTCAAGGAAAACGCGGTAGTACAGCGGGGTTCCGTCAAGCTGCTCGTCGGCGATGTACTGCCAGAACTCGGTGTCCTCGATGTCGTCCAGCGGAACTTCGCAGCGGGTCATCCCGGGTGGCACGGTGACGGCGTAGGTGCTGATCTCGACGGGGTTGCGCAGGTCGACGATGGTGCGGAGGCCGGATTCGCGCGCGCTGGCCCAGCCCGCGTCAGTGACGAAGCGGAGGCTAGCGGAGCGGTAGAAGCGCGCGGATTCGGTGCTGGGACCGGATCGGGTCGGGAGACCGCCGAGGTCTCGGGTGTTGAAGAAGCCTTCCCAGTCGACTGCCCGGTTCTCGCCCATGAGCCGATCTTGGCCCGGGTCGTCGGTCGCGGAAAGCCTTTCGGGGCCGCGAAAGGGCCGTCGAACAGGCGATCGCCGGTTTTTGTCGGTGGTCCTGGTTACGCTCTCCCCATCTCGCAGCACCCATCACCGTCAGCCACGAGCTGCTCACCAGCGCAGATCACACTGGATCGCAGCTTGCTCCACACCGTATAGTCCACGTGGAATAACCCACTTGGTATCACTCGATTGGATCCCTGGAGGAACACCGTCATGGTCGCGGCCAAGCTCACGGCGCTGGGCGTCGCCGTGCTCGAGCTGCTGCACGAGCGGCCGATGCACCCGTACGAAATGGCCCAGCTGATGCGGGAACGGCACGTCGAAGCCCGCGTGAAGCTCAAGGCCGGCTCGCTCTATCACACGGTGGATCGCTTGCAGCGCAACGGTTTCGTCGACGTCGTCGAAACCCAGCGAGACGGCAGGCGGCCGGAGCGCACGGTGTATGCGATGACGGCCGCGGGCAAGGACGCCTTCCAGGAACGAGCCCGGCAAATGCTGGGCGACGTGGTGCCGGACTACAGCGACGTACTCAGCGGACTCGCCGTGATCGACGATCTGGGGCGCGACGTGGCGCTGCTCGAACTGGAGCACCGGATGACCGCGCTGCGCGCGGCCGTGGCCTCCGACGAGGTGCTCATCGACCGGCTGGAATCCGACGGCACCCCCGAAATCTATTGGCTCGACTTCCGCTACAGCGCGGCACAGCGGAAGTTCGAGCTCGCGTGGATCGAGCAGCTGTCCGCGGACCTCGACAGCGGCCGGATCCCTTTCCAGGACAAGAAACTCAAGCTCAAGGAAGACCATGAACGCAAGACCAGTTAACCCGTGGGCCGCGCTCAGCGCGCTCTGCATCGGGTTCTTCATGATCCTGCTGGACACCACGATCGTGTCCATCGCGGTGCCCGCCATGCTGCAGCACTTCGGAGCCGGGCTGAACTCGGTGGTGTGGGTGATCAGCGTCTACCTGCTCACCTACGCCGTGCCGATGCTGTTCACCAGCCGCCTCGGCGACCGCTTCGGCCCGAAGCGCGTCTTCGTCGCCGGGCTGGTCGTTTTCACCGCGTCGTCGCTGTGGTGCGGCCTGTCCGGCAACGTCGAGATGCTGATCGCCGCCCGTGCCGTGCAAGGCCTCGGCGCGGCGCTGATGACGCCGCAGACGCTGGCATTCATCAGCCACCTCTTCCCGCCCGCGAAGCGCGGCGCGGCGATGGGCGCGTGGGGCGGCGTAGCCGGCCTGGCCACGATCACCGGCCCGCTGCTGGGCGGCGTGCTGGTGCAGCACCTCGGCTGGGAGTGGATTTTCTACGTGAACGTGCCGATCGGCGTCGTCGCCATCGCACTCACGCTGTGGCTGGTGCCGGACTGGCAGCCGAAGCACTCGCACTCGTTTGATCTGCTCGGCATTCTGCTGTCCGCCGCCGGACTGTTCTGCATCGTGTTCGGCGTCCAAAATGGACAGCAGTACGACTGGGGCACTGTGTTTGGTGGCATCACAGTCTTCGAAATCATCGGTGCCGGAGTGGTGCTGCTGGTCGCCTTCGTACTGTGGCAGCACTACAACCGCCGCGAACCGCTGGTCCCGCTGGCGGTGTTCGCGAACCGCAACTTCTCCGCGGGCACCCTCACCGCGACCACCGTCGGTTTCACGATGACCGGTATGTTCCTGCCGCTGATCATCTACATCCAGACCGTACTGGGCCTGTCCCCCACCGTGGCCGGCCTGCTCACCGCCCCGATGTCGCTGCTGTCCGGCGTGATCGCCCCGTTCGTAGGCCGCGCCTCGGACCGGATCAACGGCAAGTACCTGGTGATGGGCGGCCTCGCTCTACTGGCCGCGGGCGTGGGCATCATCGCGCTGCAAGCCCGTCCGGACACCAGTCCGTGGGCGCTGATCCCGGCCCTTCTAGTGTGCGGCCTAGGCGTCGGCTGCATCTTCTCCCCGATGAGCAACCTGACGATGGCGTCGGTAGAACCACGGCTCACCGGCACCGCATCGGGCATCTTCAACACCGCCCGCCAGGTAGGCGGGGTCCTGGGCAGCGCCGCGATCGGCGTGCTCCTGCAAGCACGAATCAGCGCTTCCATCACGAGCGAGGCCGCCACCGCTGCCCAACAACTGCCAGAGCAATACCGCGTGCCTTTCACCGAAGGCATTGCTCACGCCGCCGCCTCCACCGGCGAATTCGGCTCCTCCGGCGGTCCCGCCCCGATCCCGGGTCTCCCGGCAGACCTCGCCGCCCAAGCGGGCCGCCTCGCCGGGGAGGTAGTCCACAATGGACTCACCGACGCCGCCCGTGCGACGCTGATCCTGCCGATCGTGGTGCTGGTACTGGGAGTCCTGTCCGCAGCCGCCCTGCGCCGGGTGACGCCCCGATCGCACACGCCAGCACCGGCCGTTCCTACTCCGGAACCGGCCCGATGAACGGCTGACCGTCCCTGCCCCGGCTGGCCAGACCCAGCCGGGGCAGGGACGGCAACAAGAGAGGGGCAACGCGAACAGGAGGCCATGCCGGGCGAGCCGAGCCCAGGCCCGAGCGCGCCCTGCATCACGCAGCAGCGGTGTCACGGTTGCGGCGCAACACAAAACCCGCCTGCGGCGATTGCCACGTACGCGGCCGCGAGGTCCCCCGCTGCCCAGCAACATCGCAGCCCGCCCCTCTCACCGCGCCGTTGCCCTCGTGCCGCGCTGGCCTCTCGCCTTCGCACCGCGCGCCGGAATCGCTCAGCTCGGAACGCTGGCGTCGGGCTCGACACTGGATTCGCCCCACTGCGACATCTCCGCCCGAGCCACACCCCGAATCCCGCGCCACCGCGACACCGCCTCCCCCAGGCCACACCCCGAACCCCGCGCCACCGCGACACCGCCACCCGCGGGCCACACCCCAAACCCCACGCCACCGCCACCCCCGAGCCACACCCCGAACCCCGCGCCACCGCAACACCCCCGCCCCGGGCCACACCCCCACACCCCACCCAACAGAGGTAGCGTTCAAGCCCGTGCGTCTAGTCCTCGCCTCCCAGTCCCCCGCCCGCCTCTCCGTGCTGCGCAGCGCCGGTCTCGACCCGGCCGTCGTCGTGTCCGGCGTCGACGAGGACGCCGTTGCCGCCGCGCTCACCGATCCCGCCCCGGCCGAACTCGTCACGGCGCTCGCCAAAGCCAAGGCCAACGCCGTCGTCGAGATGGTTTCCGAACCCGACGCCGTGATCGTCGCTTGCGATTCCATGCTTTCCATTGGCGGCGAGATGGTCGGCAAGCCCGCCAACGCCGAAGTCGCGAAGCAGCGCTGGGCGAAGATGGCCGGCAGCTCCGGCGTCCTGCTCACCGGGCACGCCGTCGTCCGGCTCGACGGCGGGCAGCGCACCAAGGAAGCCTCCGGCACGCGGTCCACCACCGTGCACTTCGCCAATCCCAGCCAGGCCGAGATCGACGCCTATGTCGCCACCGGCGAACCGCTGCACGTCGCGGGGGCGTTCACGCTCGACGCGCTCGGCGGGTGGTTCGTCGAGGGCGTCGAGGGCGACCCCTCCAGCGTGATCGGGATCAGCCTTCCGCTGCTGCGCCAGCTCCTCGCCGAGGTGGGCGTCAGCGTCACCGAGATGTGGAAATAGTTCACATACTGGGACGATGTGTCACTCGGACGAGTGATCAGGGAAAGTCGACGCCGGCCCGCACCCGGGCCAGCGGAAACTCTCGACCTCCCTGGGGTGGCACATGTCCTTCGTCAGGACGTACACCAAACCGCGCGTGTTCGCCGCGGCCGTGCTCGGTTCGCTTGTCGTGGGCGCCGGCCTCGGCGTGCTCGCGCGGACGACCGAAGCCGGCTGGCTGACCGACACCCTCGACCACATCGGCACGATCTTCACGACCCTGCTGCAGATCGCGGTCATCCCGCTGGTCTTCACCGCGATCGTGGTCGGCATCAACAGCCTCCGCGGCCTCGGCGGCGGCCGCACCGCCGCGCGGCTCGGCGGCAAGACCGTGCTGTGGTTCGCGATCACGTCGCTGATCGCCTCGCTGGTCGGGATCGCGATCGGCAAGCTGTTCAACCCCGGCTCCGGCGGGCTCGGCGAGGGCGTCGCGGCCACCGCGAAGAACGCCGACAAGGCCGCGAAGAGCATGAGCCACTGGGGTTCCTGGGACGCCTTCATCAAGGGCCTGCTGCCGGAGAACTTCTTCTCCGCTTTCGCTGAAGGCAGCACGCTCCAGGTGCTCTTCCTCGCCGTCGTGATCGGCGCCGCCGCCTACAGCCTCGGCGACAAGGCGAAGCCGTTCGTCGACTTCACCACCAGTGTCTTCGAAATCATCCAGCGCTACCTCGGCTGGATCGTGCGGCTCGCGCCCATCGGCATCATCGGCCTGATCGGCGCCGCGGTCTCCAACTACGGCGACGCGCTGTTCCGTCCGCTGCTGTCGACCACGCTGGCGGTGTACGTCGGCTGCCTGCTGATCCTGTTCGTGGTCTACCCGATTCTGCTGCAGTTCGTCGCGAAGGTGAGCCCGCTGACGTTCTTCGCCAAGGCAGGCACCGCGATCCAGTTCGCGTTCGCGTCGCAGTCCAGCTCGGCGACGCTGCCGCTCACCCGGCAGTCCGCGGTGAACCTCGGCGTCGACCCCGGATACGCCGCCTTCGCCACCCCGCTCGCCAGCGCGACCAAAATGGACGGTTGCGCCGCGGTCTTCCCGGCGATCGGCGCGATCTTCATCGCCAACCTCGCCGGGGTGCCGCTGAGCTTCGGGCAGTACGTCGGCATCGTGGTCGTCGCCGTGCTCGGCGCGCTCGCCACCGCGGGCACCACCGGCTGGCTGACCGCGCTCACCCTGACCACCGCGTTCATCGGCCTCGACGCCAAGCAGGTCGCGATCGGCATCGCGCTGATCTACTCGGTGAACCCGATCATGGACATGATGCGCACGGCCACGAATGTCGCGGGCCAGATCGTGGTCCCGACCATCGTCGCCCGCAGCGAGGGCCTGCTCGACGACGAGATCCTCAGTACGCAGACCGCTCGCCCGAACCACCGCGACGAGGGCGGCGCCGCCCGTCCCGCGACCGCCTGACGCGTCAGGAGTTGCCGGAACACCGCCGCAGCTGGGATTTCTTCAGCTCGACGTCCGGCCAGCCCCGGAAATTCGACGGCGAGGTGACGGTGCTCGTGCAGCCCATCACCTCGCCGTCGAGTTCGTACACCTCCGCCACCACCGGAGCAGCCTGGCAGCGCGGCGAGCCGGACACCGCCTGCGGGCATTCGTGCCGGACGACGATGACGTCCGGACGGCCGTCCTGGCTCACGTCGTAGAGCGACAGCGAACCCGCGTCGGAGAAATACGGCTTGCCGTAGTCGCGCCACACCCCGCCGGACTCGGTGAGCAATTCGCCGTACGAGCCGCCTGGCGCGTCGCCGCGGATCAGGCACGCGGCGGTCGATCCGTCGACGCAGCGCAATGAAGTCGCGGTCAGCTTCGCGCCCAGGTTCGTGATCGCCAGTTCGAACGGCTGCTGCCCGACCTGGACCCGGCCCCCGCTTCCCGTGGCGTCGGCCAGCAACACGACCGGGGTGCCGCCGACGTTCACCGCGGCCAACTGGCGGCACGGGCCGTTTCCGCAGGTAGAGGACGGTGCTTCGACCGGGGCCGCCGCGGGCTCGCGCGGCGCCATGGTGACCGCGCCGTCGGGCTTCGGGCGCAGCGCGACGACCACCACGAGCGCCGCCGCCGTCACCACCGCCGCGAGAACGGCGGTGAGCAGCGCGGATCGCGGGATGCGCTTCGGCCAAGTCCCCATATCCGAGACTGTAAGCGATCTTGCGCACCGTGTCCGTCTATGTTGTCGGAGTGACGAACCCCAATCTGCCCCCGGCCCTTTACCTGCCGACCGGCCCCACCGGCCCGACCACCGACGGCCAGACCGGAGCCAACGTCGAACTGCGCCGCACCCCCGACGGCCGCACCGCTCTGGTCGCGTTCACCGCGCTCGACCGGCTCGTCGACTGCTGCGGCGAGCACCAGCCGTGGATCCTGGTCAACACCGAGAATCTGGCCCTGGTGCACCAGGTCAACCCCTACGACGTCATCGTGCTGGACTCCGAACTACCGGCCGAACTCCGGCATCAGGCCCCGGCCGGACGGGTATAAACAGGACCGAACTGGGTGGTCCACCTCTCAATCCAGGCCCGGTCCTGGTCCGTAGACTCCCGGTTGACCAGCAGCGCGGCGACGGGCACGGGAGGTATGTGGTGAGCGAGCAGGACACCGCGAGCACAGGCGGTCCGGTGACCAAGATCCTGGTCGCGAACCGGGGCGAGATCGCGGTTCGCGTGATCCGGGCCGCGAAGGACGCGGGCTTGCAGAGCGTGGCCGTGTACGCCGACCCGGACCGCGACGCTCCGCACGTGCGCCTCGCCGACGAGGCGTTCGCCCTCGGCGGGAACACCGCGGCCGAGAGCTACCTCGCGATCGACAAGATCCTCGACGCCGCCAAGCGGGCCGGCGCCGACTCGGTCCACCCCGGCTACGGCTTCCTCTCCGAGAACGCCGAGTTCGCCCAGGCCGTCCTCGACGCGGGCCTGACCTGGATCGGGCCGAGCCCGCAGTCGATCCGCGACCTCGGCGACAAGGTGACCGCGCGGCACATCGCGATGCGCGCGGGCGCGCCGCTGGTGCCCGGCACCAAGGAGCCGGTGAAGGACGCCGACGAGATCATCGCGTTCGCCGACGAGCACGGCCTGCCGGTCGCGATCAAGGCGGCGTTCGGCGGCGGCGGCCGCGGCCTGAAGGTCGCCCGCACCCGCGAAGAAATCCCCGAACTGTTCGAGTCCGCGACGCGCGAGGCGGTGGCCGCGTTCGGCCGCGGCGAGTGCTTCGTGGAGCGCTACCTGGACAAGCCGCGGCACGTCGAGGCGCAGGTGCTGGCCGACCAGCACGGCAACGCGATCGTCGTCGGCACCCGCGACTGCTCGCTGCAGCGCCGCCACCAGAAGCTGGTGGAAGAGGCCCCCGCGCCGTACCTGTCCGACGACCAGCGCGCCCGGATCCACGAGTCCGCCAAGGCCATCTGCAAGGAGGCCGGCTACTACGGCGCGGGCACCGTCGAGTACCTCGTCGCCGTCGACGGCACCATTTCCTTCCTTGAGGTGAACACCCGGCTGCAGGTCGAGCACCCGGTTTCGGAAGAGACCACCGGCATCGACCTGGTCCGCGAGATGTTCCGCATCGCGCGCGGCGAGAAGCTCCGGATCACCGAGGACCCCACGCCGCGCGGTCACTCGATCGAGTTCCGCATCAACGGCGAGGACGCCGGCCGCGGCTTCCTTCCCGCGCCGGGCACGGTTACCAAGTTCGTGGCCCCGTCCGGCCCGGGCGTGCGCGTCGACTCCGGCGTCGAGTCCGGCAGCGTGATCGGCGGCCAGTTCGACTCGATGCTCGCCAAGCTCATCGTCACCGGTTCGGACCGGCAGAACGCGCTCGAGCGCAGCCGGCGCGCGCTGGCCGAGTTCGAGGTCGAGGGCATGGCCACCGTGCTGCCGTTCGACCGCGTGATCGTCGACGACCCGGCGTTCATCGGCGACGACAACGGCTTCAGCGTGCACACCCGCTGGATCGAGACCGAGTTCGACAACAAGATCGAGCCGTTCGTCGCGCCGGACGTCGAGGCCGAGGAAGAGGCGCCGCGGCAGAACGTCGTGGTCGAGGTCGGCGGACGCCGGCTCGAGGTGTCGCTGCCGGGCGGGTTCGCCCTCGAAGGCGGCGGCGCGCCCGCGGCGACGAAAGCCAAGCCGCGCAAGCGGGCCGGCGGCGCGAAGGCAGCGGTCAGTGGCGACGCGGTCACCGCGCCGATGCAGGGCACGATCGTGAAGATCGCGGTCGAGGAAGGCCAGCACGTCGAGGCGGGCGAGCTGATCGTGGTCCTCGAAGCGATGAAGATGGAGAACCCGGTAACCGCGCACAAAGCGGGCACCGTCACCGGGCTTTCGGTCGAGATCGGCTCCGCGGTCACGCAGGGAACGCAACTCTTGGAGCTCAAGGACTGAAGTTGTGCTGAATGTCGTGGGTGCCGCGCGCTCGCGCGGCCTACCATCGACTACGTGACTGAGGTTCCGTCTCCGCAGCTGCGGATCAGCGACCAGGAGCGAGAGTCCGCGCTGAATGCGCTCGGTGAGCACATGAGCGCGGGGCGGATCGACATTGACGAGTTCGGCGAACGTTCCGCCCGGATCACCGCGGCCAAGACCCGCGGCGAACTGGGCGAACTGTTCACCGACCTGCCGGTGCCGCATCCGGTGTTCGGCGCGGGCGCGACCGCCGCGCCAGAACCGGCCGCGGCGCCACCGCCGCCGATGCCCGTGCCGCAGCCCGCGGCGTCCGGCGAGGTGGCCGCGCGGCAGCCGGAGTGGTCGGCCGGGCAACGCGCCGTCGCCGCCTTGATTCCGCTGGTGTGGATCGCGGCGATCGCCTTGATCGCCACCGGCACCGCGGGCTGGCCGGTGATCTTCGCGCCGATCGCGCTCACCGCGGTCGGCCGCGCGCTCTGGGGCAAGGGTTTCGAGCACCACGACCATCACCACCGCCACGACCGGCACCGGGAACGCCGCGAGGAGTTCCGGGCGATGCGCGACGAACACCGGCGGCAGCGCCGTCTGGACCCCTGAGGCGAACCATGCCTGACCTGCGGTTGAGCGACGACGAACGGCAGGACGCGCTCGACGTCCTCTCCGAGCACGTCCGCACCGGACGCCTCGACATCGACGAGTACGGCAGCCGCTCGGCGAAAGTCACGTCGGCCAAGCTGGTGAGCGAACTGGTGCCGCTGTTCGACGACCTGCCCTCGCCGCGCCCGAGCGCGCTGCTGGCCACGGCCCGGCCGCAACCGGTCGTGCCGTCCGCCGGAAACGGCAAGGTCGGTTCGTTCGTGATGCGGTATTCGGTGCCGCTTTCGATTGCCTTGGCGGTCATCGTGCTCATCGTGACGCGCGGACGGCTGCTGATCGTGTTCGCGCTGCCGCTGCTGCTGATCCTGCTCAGCGGATGGCGACGCCGCTGAGCACGCCGCGGTTCAGCCCGCTGATGGGGCTGCGGCCGGGCTCGGTCGACCCGAAGGCCGAGCGATGGGCGGGCCCGGTTTTCGCCGGGGTCGGGATTTTGGCGCTCGCCGTGTGCACCATCATCGCCGCAGGTCAGCCGCATGGCGATGCCGCGCAATGGCGCACCACGCTGCTTCTCGCCGCGGCGACCGGACTGTGGCTGCTCGTGCTGATCCCGGTTTTCCCGCACCGCACGCGAAACCCTTGGCTGGCCATCGGATTCTTCGTCGTACTGCTGACCGGCGCGACCGTGCTCGCCGCCCGGCTGGACCCGTTCACCGCCTTCGCCTCGGTCGGTTACCCGATCGCGTTCGTGTTGTTCCCGACGCGGTGGAGCATCTTCGCCGCAGCTGCGACAGCAGTGGTTCCATTGCTGGCCAAGGGAATTTGGCAACCGTCGCCGCCGTGGATCACCGCGGTGTCGATCGTCGGGCCGATCCTGTACGTGGCGTGGTTCGTGGGCGCGGAGAACGAGCAACGCCGTCGTACCAACGAAAAACTCGCGCAATCGAACGCGCAACTGGAAACGGCGCTAACGGAAAACGCGGCGCTGCACGCACAACTGCTCACTCAAGCCCGCGAGGCAGGAGTGCTCGACGAGCGGCAGCGGATGGCTCGCGAAATCCACGATACCGTCGCCCAGGGGCTGACCGGCATCGTCACGCAGCTGCAAGCCGCTGACCGGGCCACCGAAGCCGCGGATCGGCAACGGCATCTCGACCATGTGCACACGCTGGCGAAGGACAGCCTCACCGAGGCGCGCCGAGCCGTGCAGGCATTGCGCCCGGAGCCGTTAGCCGACTCGCACCTGCCGGAAGCGTTGGCAGGCTTGGCGAATCGAGTGTCCGACACTTCTGGCGCCAAGGTGACCACCGACGTCGAAGGCGACGCGCGACCGTTGCTGCCGGAGCTGGAGGTGGCGATGTACCGGGTGGCGCAGGAAGCCCTTGCCAACGCGGAAAAACACGCGCGCGCCAACCGGATCGGCATCACCCTGACCTACACGACCGACCTGGTCATGCTCGACATCCGCGACGACGGACGAGGTTTCGCCCCCGGCGACCGCGGCGACGGCACCGGCTTCGGGCTGGAAGCGATGCGCCAACGCGTACAGCGGGTCGCCGGTTCGCTGACCATCGAGTCCGCGCGAGGGGAAGGGACCGCCGTACACGCGGAGTTTCCGGCGATCCCTTCGCCTTAGTTCATTGACCGCCAGCAGTACGCAACTGTCGCCGCAACACCTTGCCGTTTCCGTTGCGCGGCAAGGCTTCCAGCCAGGTCACATCCTGCGGCACCTTGTACCACGACAGATGCTCACGAGTCAGCGCGACCAACTCCGCGCCCAGATCGTCGTCTCCAGAGCCCGACGTCGTGACCACGTACGCGCGCAACGTCGTGTCCCCCGCCTCCCGCCGCACCGCGCTCACCGCCGCCTCGCGCACCTTCGGGTGACTTTCGAGAAGGCGTTCGACCTCACCGGGAACCACGTTCTGCCCGCCGATCACCTCGACGTCGTCCAGCCGTCCGTAAACGTGGATGACGCCCTGTGCGTCGATCGACCCGAGGTCGCCAGTCGACCACCAGACGTCGGTCACCTGATCCGGGCCGAGGCTGCCGCGAGCGACACCCCGCGTGGCGAACGGGACCAAAACCTGCAGTTCGCCCTGCACCCCGGCCGCCACCTCCTTCCCGTCGACCACGACGCGCGCCGAACGTCCCTCGAAAGCCGGGCCGACGGCGGACGGATCGGCGTAGTTCGCCGGCTGGCCAGCGGCGTATCCGCCAGCTTCGGTGGAACCGTAAAGATTCATGAGCCGGTCGCCGAAGATCGGCACCAGCTTCTCGCGCAACCGCGCGGAAAGCACTTCGCCAGCACACATCGCGCCGCGCAACTGTCCGAGCGTCTCGGCGTGCCCCGGTTCCTGCAGCAGGCGCGCGTAGAAACTCGGCTGCGCGAAAAGCGTCGCGACGTTGTGGCGGCGGATCAACTCCAGCGCGGCGGCCGGGGTCGCGCGCGGCCGCGAAAGCACCGACGTCTGGCCGGTGCAGATCGTCGCCATCGCCGACGAGTACAGACCGCCAGCGAAATACATGCGCGACACCGAGAACGCGACCGTGCCGACGCCATCCGTGCGGAGCATCGACGGGTCGAAGTTGCTGTGGAGGTAGAAGCACAGCTTGGGCGCGCCGGTCGTCCCGGACGTGAACATCGCGTGCGACGGACGGTCCTCGCCCGGCGCGAACTCCGTCTCCGGTTCCGCCTCCGCCAGCCGATCCGCGCCGATCGTCGGGGCGAGACCGGCGTCGTCGAGCCAGCCCGCGGTCTCCGGGTCGGCGACGATCAACGCGGGTTCTGCGGTCCGGATGTCCCGGGTCAGATCGTCATGGCTCATCTGGACATTCACCGGAATCGCGACGATTCCGGCCTGCCACGCGCCGAGCAGGCACCAGACCATTTCGATGCTGTCCGGAAGCGCGAGCAGAACACGGTCGCCATGGTGCAGCCCGGCGGCTCGGTAACCGCCCGCGACGCGTGCGGCCCCGGCGTAGACCTCGGCGAACGTCCAGGTCCGGTCGTCGGCGAGGAAAGCGGGAAGGTCGTCCCATCCGTGCAGACGGGAATGTTCGGCGGCAAACTGGGTCAGATTGTCCGGCATACCGGCAACGCTGCCAGTGTGATCATCACCGCGCGACGGCTTTTCCCTCGGCGCTGCCCGAAACGGCAAGGATTTTTCACCCTGGCGCCCGCCCCGGTCGTGACGCGGCACGCAGCCGTTTTCCGGTTCCGGACGGTTAGGCTCGAGTTGTGGAACCCGTGGAGATCAACGCGGGCGCGTACTACCTGCGTCAGCTGCGCGCGGACCGGAAGCTCGACGACCGGCCCGCGCTGATGGAGGCGTTCGCGGACCCGCAGCATCGGCGGTACGTGCTGAATTACCGGCTGCGCACCCCCGACGAAGCCACCGAATACGTCACCCTGCGCGCCGCGCAATGGGCGTGCGACGAACGCTGCTCATGGGCCGTGGCCGAACCGGCGACCGGCCGCCTGCTCGGCGAGGTCGGACTGCGCGACCTGGACCTCGACTTCGGCACGGCCGAGGCATCGGTGTGGACGCATCCGGCCGAACGAGGCAAAGGCATTGCGGCAGTAGGACTTTCGGCCGCGATCCAGTTCGGGTTCGCGCGGCTGGGATTGCACGAGATCGCTTACCGGCACGACGAAAGCAACACCTCGTCCGAGGTCGTCGCGCGGCGGGCCGGGTTCAGCCGGGTCGGGCCCGAGGATCGGCCGTCGCCCAGCGGGGAGACGCTCATTCGGTGGATCCTCAAGCCCTCGTGAGTGCCGGATCTCGCCCGGCACCCACGAGGCCCGCTCAGCTAACCGGTTCGATCAACCCGGCCCGAGCCTCCGGAGCCGCCGCCCGCAGCGCGTCCGCCGACTCGTCCGTCGGCTGCAGCTGCGAATCCCGCTCCGCCTCGACCCGCGCCCGGTAGACCTCCACCTCGCGCTTCGTCTCGTCCTCCGACCAACCCAGCACACCGCCGACCAGCTGGGCGACCTGCTCGGCGCAGTCGACGCCGCGGTGGGCGTACTCGATCGAGATCCGCGTGCGCCGCGCGAGGACGTCCTCCAGGTGCAGCGCGCCCTCGTGGCTGGCCGCGTACACGACCTCCACTCCGAGGTAATCCGGCGCGGACTCGATCGGCTTGAGCAGCTCCGGCCGGTCCGCCGCGAGCGCCAGCACCTCGTGCACCAGCGAGCCGTAGCGGTCGAGCAGGTGCCGGACGCGGTACGGGTGCAGCCCGTGCTCGGCGGCCAGGTGATCCGCCTGGTTGACCAGCGCGTGGTAGCCGTCCGCGCCGATCAGCGGGACCTTGTCGGTGATGGACGACGGCGGACGGCCGGGCAGGTCGACCACCGCGGCGTCGACGGCGTCGGCCGCCATCACCCGGTACGTCGTGTACTTGCCGCCGGCGATCGCGACCAGGCCCGGCGCGACGCGCGCGACCGCGTGTTCGCGCGACAGCTTCGACGTCTCTTCGCTCTCGCCGGCCAGCAGCGGCCGCAGACCCGCGTACACGCCTTCGATGTCGTCGTGCGTGAGCGGCGTCGCGAGCACCGAGTTCACGTGTTCGAGCAGGTAGTCGATGTCGTGCTTGGTGGCCGCCGGGTGGGCGAGGTCGAGGTTCCAGTCCGTGTCGGTGGTGCCGACGATCCAGTGGTTGCGCCACGGGATCACGAACAGCACCGACTTCTCGGTGCGCAGGATCATCCCCGACTCGGACACGATCCGGTCGCGCGGAACCACGATGTGCACGCCCTTGCTCGCGCGCACGCGGAACCGGCCGCGGCCGCCGGACAGCCGCTGCAGTTCGTCGGTCCACACGCCGGTGCAGTTGACCACCGCGCCAGCGTGGATCTCGGTTTCGCGGCCGTCCTCGACGTCGCGCACGCGCACGCCGGAAATCCGGTCCGCCTCGCGCAGGAAGCCGACGACCTGGGTGGAGGTCCGGACCACCGCGCCGTAATGCGCGGCGGTGCGCGCGACAGTCATCGTGTGCCGGGCGTCGTCCGACTGCGCGTCGTAATACCGGATGCCGCCGATCAGCGCGGACCGCTTGAGCGCGGGGACCATTCGGAGGGCACCCGCCCGGGTGAGATGTTTCTGCCCGGGCACCGACCGGGCGCCGCCCATCGTGTCGTACATCAGCAAGCCGGCGGCGGTGTACGGGCGTTCCCAGATCCGGTGCGTCAGCGGATACAGGAAGCTCACCGGCTTCACCAGGTGCGGCGCGATCTTCGTCAGCATCAGCTCGCGCTCGTGCAGCGCTTCGCGCACCAGGCCGAACTCGAGCTGCTCGAGATAGCGCAGGCCGCCGTGGAAGAGCTTGCTGGACCGGCTCGACGTGCCGGACGCCAGGTCGCGGGCCTCGACGAGAGCCACCCGCAGGCCGCGGGTCGCCGCGTCGAGCGCCGTGCCCGCGCCGACGACGCCGCCGCCGATCACGACCAGGTCGAAGGTCTCGTCGCCGAAGCGCCGCCAGGATTCCTCCCGGCCCGCCGGACCCAGCTGGGCCGGCTCGCTGCCGTTGCGCGGATTCGTCACCACTCGTTCCTCCTCGTGCTCCACCTTCCCCAGCATCGCACGCTTGCGTGATCGTCTGCTGACCCCGAGGTGACACGTGTGGCGGAACCCATGACGATCATGGTCACATTGCTTCGCCCGGCTTATGGATTGCGCGCGTACGCGGCGGTAACGTGCCGCGGACTGGGGTCGGCGACGGGGCTGTGGCCGGACGTGTTCGGCCCTGCACAGACTGTCCAGTGTGGAGGTGCGGAGAGCGTGAGCGTAAGTCTGAGTCCGGGCGCGATCATCGTCTGGGAACTGCTGGGCACAGCAGTGCTTATCTTGCTGGGCAACGGCGTCGTGGCCAACGTCGTGCTGCGCAAGAACAACGGCTTCCAAGCCGGAACGCTGTTCATCACTTTCGGATGGGGCTTCGCGGTGTTCGCGGGGGCCAGCATCGCCGCGCCGACCGGCGCGCACCTCAACCCGGCGGTCACGCTGGGGCTCGCCATTTCGGGCAAAGTCTCGTGGACGGTCGTGCCGTATTACCTGATCGGGGAAATGCTCGGCGCGATTCTCGGCGCCGTGCTGTGCTGGCTGACGTACAAGCTCCAGTTCGACGACCACCCGAACCCCGAGGAGACGCTCGGCATCTTCTCCACCGCCCCGCAGATCCGGAACAAGGCGTGGAACCTGGTGACCGAGATCATCGGCACCTTCGTGCTGGTCGGCTGGATCCTGTTCACCCCGGTCTTCAAGACCGCCGCGTCCGGGCCGGACTTCGGCAACTCAGCGCTCGGCTACGCCGGGGTGTCGTTCGTCGTGCTGGTGATCGGCATCTCGCTCGGCGGGCCGACCGGCTACGCCATCAACCCCGCCCGCGACCTCGGCCCGAGGCTCGCGTACGCGTTCCTGCTGCCGATCAAGGGCAAGCGCGACCCCGACTGGGGCTACTCGTGGGTGCCGGTCCTCGGGCCGCTCGTCGGCGCGGCGCTGGCCGCGGTGGTGTGGCTCGCCGTCCACAACTTGACCTGATCCCCTTTCCTGGAGGAAATCCATGACTTCCTACGTGGCCGCGATCGACCAGGGCACCACGTCGACGCGTTGCATGATCTTCGACCACTCCGGCCGTGTCGTCGCGGTCGACCAGCGCGAGCACGAGCAGATCTTCCCGAAGGCGGGCTGGGTCGAGCACAACGCCGAGGAGATCTGGGAAAACACCCGCGCGGTCGCGGCGGGCGCGCTCGCCAAGGCCGACCTGCGCCCGACCGACATCGCCGCGGTGGGCATCACGAACCAGCGCGAGACGGCGCTCGTGTGGGACCGCAACACCGGGAAGCCGGTGTACAACGCGATTGTCTGGCAGGACACCCGCACCGACAAGATCGCCGCTGAGCTCGGAGCGCTCGGCGGCGGCCAGGAGCGCTACCGCTCGAAGACGGGTCTGCCGCTCGCGACATATTTCTCCGGCCCGAAGATCAAGTGGATCCTCGACAACGTCGAGGGCGCGCGGGCCAGGGCCGAGGCAGGCGACCTGGTGTTCGGCAACATGGACACCTGGGTGCTGTGGAACATGACCGGCGGCACCGACGGCGGCGTGCACGTGACCGACCCGACGAACGCGTCGCGCACGCTGCTGATGGACCTCGACACCCTGAAGTGGGACGAGGACATCGCGGCGGAGATGGGGATTCCGCTGTCGATGCTGCCGGAGATCCGGTCGTCGTCGGAGGTGTACGGCAAGGTCCGCCCGCGCGGGGCGCTGGCCGAGGTGCCGATCGCGGGCATCCTGGGCGACCAGCAGGCGGCGACGTTCGGCCAGGCGTGCCTTTCGCCGGGCGAGGCCAAGAACACTTACGGCACCGGCAACTTCGTCCTGCTGAACACCGGCACGGAGAAGGTGCTGTCGGAGAACGGCCTGCTGACGACGGTCTGCTACAAGATCGGCTCGAACGACACGGTGTACGCACTGGAGGGTTCGGTCGCGGTCACCGGTTCGCTCGTGCAGTGGCTGCGGGACAACCTGGGGTTGATTTCGTCGGCGGCCCAGATCGAGGAATTCGCCCGAACGGTCGACGACAACGGCGGCGCGTACTTCGTGCCGGCGTTCTCGGGCCTGTTCGCCCCGTACTGGCGCTCCGACGCCCGCGGCGCGATCGTCGGCCTGACCCGGTTCGTGAACAAGGGCCACATCTCGCGGGCGGTGCTGGAGGCGACGGCGTTCCAGTCGCGCGAGGTGATCGACGCGATGAACGCCGACTCGGGTGTCCCGCTGAAGTCGCTGAAGGTAGACGGCGGGATGGTCGTGAACGAGCTGCTGATGCAGTTCCAGGCCGACATCCTCGGGGTGCCAGTGATCCGTCCGGTGGTGAACGAGACGACCGCACTGGGTGCTGCGTACGCGGCCGGGCTGGCGGTCGGGTTCTGGGAGTCGGAGGACGACATCCGGACCAACTGGGCGAAGGACAAGCAGTGGGACCCGTCGATGGACGAGTCGCGGCGGGAGAAGGAGTATCGGAACTGGAAGAAGGCGGTCACGAAGACGTTCGACTGGGTGGAGGACTGATCCTTCCGGCGGGGTTGGCTGGCTGCGCGGCATTGGCCGCGTCGCCGGGCCTCGTTTGAGCGATCGCTGGCTGCGCGGCGTTGACCGCGTCGCCGGGCCTCGTTTGAGCGATCGCTGGCTGCGCGGCATTGGCCGCGTCGCCGGATCTCGTTTGAGCTATCGCTGGCTGGCGAGTTGCTGGGCGGTCGGTCGCACGACCGCCGCGATGGCGTGCGGCTTGGCTGGCTGAAGGGCCGTGAGGGGAACCCTGAGGGAATCTGATTCCCTCAGGGTTCCCCTCACGCACTTCTGGCGCGGCTCGACCCGGCACCGGCTCGGCCCAGGTCAGCCCAGCTTCAGCATCATCCCCACCCGTCCTGAGTCCCGGACTGGGCGTTCGGCGCCATCAACGAAAATCCCGCCCCCTGGTCATCCACCGCGACCACCAGCCGTCCATGGGGCGTGTCTACCGGCGGGTTCACCACTGTCCCGCCCAGCTCGGCGACCCTCGCCGCCGATGCGTCCGCGTCCGCGGTCCAGAAGTACGTCACCCACCCGGGCTGCGCCGGGCTGTCCGCGGACAGCTCGCCAAGGCCGCCAACGGGCCGACCGTCCACATCCAACGTCGCATAGGTGAACCCAGGCCCGGACATGTCCCCGAACCCGTACCCGAACACATCCCCGTAAAACTGCTTAGCCGCGGCGAAATCCCGCGTCATGCATTCGTTCCACGCGGGTGCGCCCGGAACCAAAGTGGCCTGCGTTCCCGAGTGCCGACCGGGCTGCCACAGGCCGAACGTCGCGCCGGTCGGATCGGTTGCGATGGCCATCCTGCCCTCGGTCAGGACGTCCATCGGCGGGGCGATGACCTGGCCGCCCGCCTCGGCGACGGCGGCCACCGTTTTGTCTACATCGGACACTGACAGGTACGTCGTCCACATCGGCGGCATCCCGGCCTGCTCCGGCGGGATCTGGCCGATGCCCGCCACCGGTTTTCCGGCTATCTGCGCCATTCCGTAAAAACCGGTCTCCGGGCCGCCGGATTCGACTGTCCAGCCCAGCAAACCCTCGTAAAACGTGACCGCCTTGTCGCGGTCCGGCACCATCAGGTCGCCCCAGCACGGTGTGCCCGCGGGCCACGGTTCTGTCCTGGTGATCATGCGCGCCTCCCAGACTTGTGCCAACCGCCACAGTGTCGCACCGGGGACCGACAAAATCGGGGGCGTCTTCTTCAATGCCCGGGCAATCGCCCGATCAGTGCGAGCCGTTCACCAGGTGGGCGTACACGATGATGTTGTCCACATAGCTGTGCTCGGCCCGGTCGAACGCACCGCCACAGGTGATCAGGCGCAGTTGCGGGTCCGAAGTGTCCCCGTAGACCGCGTCGCTCGGGAAGACGTCTTTGGGCACCTGGTCCACTTTGGTCACCTCGAAGTGCGCGGTGGAGCCGTCGCGGCGGGCGATGTCTACGTCGTCTCCCGGCTTCATTTCCTTGAGCCGGTAGAAGATCCCTTTGTGCTTGTTTCCGTCCACGTGTCCGAGCACCACCGCGGGGCCGACCTCGCCGGGCGTCGGGCCGTTTTCGTACCAACCGGCCTGCAACGGCGTGCTGACCGGCGGGACCTGCACCGAATTGTCGGGATTGAGGCCGAGCGGCACCAGGCTGGAATGCGCGTCGATGCTCGGGATGTCCAGCGACACCGGCTCCGATTTCGGCATCGCGGCCGACGAAGCGGACGGACCGCTGGAAGCGGGTGCCGCGGTCGTCGAGCCGACCGAGCATCCGGACACCAGCGCGACGAGCGCGACGGCCGACGCGGCGATTGTCTTCCTGATCATCATTCCCCCGATCCGGCCAGGCCTGGCCGCGAAAACGCAGCCAGGCCCAGGAGACTAGTCAGCCACGCTGGCGACGACGCGCCACCACAAGCCCGGTGCCGCCGAGTGCGAGCACGCCCATCGCGCCGGCCGCGATCGGCAGGCCCAGGTTCGACTGGCTGTCCACGACCGGACCGTCCGTGCCGCCGGTCTGCGGGGCGCCCGACGGGACCTTGCTGACCTGCTTGGGCGCGGGAGTGGGCGTCGGCTTCGGCGCGGGCTTCGCGCCCAGCACGGTGAACTTCGTGCTGAGGTCCGCGCTGCCGCAAGAGAACGCCACCTTGTACACACCGGGCTTCACGCCGGTGCGAACGGTCGCGGTGCCCTGCGAGATCGGAGCCTTCGACGGGTCGTTCTGCGGGCCGACCGGGTGCAGCTTGCCGAACTGCAGCGCCGCCGAGTTCAGGTTCTTGATTTCCGAGGCCTCGCAGCCGATGCGCACCGTGACGCGGTCCCCGGCGTGGCCCGACGACGGCAGCACGCGGATGAACGCCTTCGGGACACCCGCGTTGTCGTCCGTCGGCTCCTCCGTGGCAGGAGCGGAAGACGGAGCAGCGGTGGTGCTCGTAGTGGGCGCTTCGGCGGCGAAAGCCGGTGCGGCCGAAAGCATTCCGGCGGCGACCAGGGCGGAGAAAACAACGGTACGCTTCATGACACTCCCCTTGATGAAAAATGCGATTCCCGCCGCATGCGACAGCGGCGAATCCGCGCCCTGCCAGCAGTTCCCCCTGCGGCCCGGGCGTTTTCGTTCCGACAACAACCAAGACGTCTCCACCCGCCGCGGGGTTGCCCCGGGAACGAAAAAACCGCCGGAAACAATTTTCCGGCGGTTTTGGCAAGCATGGACGATTAGCTGGCGAGGCTTCCGTCGCCCGCTTTCGCCGCGCCTTGAGGCACCCGGGACACCTGCGCGGCCGGCACGGTGAACGTCGCGTTGTACTGCTTCCCGTCGCACGTGACGGTGAGCGGATAGCTGCCGGGTTTGGTGCCAGGCACCAGCTTCGCGTGCGCGCTCATCGTGGCCTTCACCCCGACCATCTCGCCGTAGAAGTACTGCGAGAACGCGAGCGCGGGCGAGCTGAACGTCGCCGTACCGGCCTTGGCGCCCGGGCAGTAGGCGAGCGCCAGGTTCGGGTCCGAGCCGCGCTGGTAGGCGTTCACTTGGCCGTGCAGCACCGCGGTGTCCTGGTTCAGCTGCACGGTCACCGGATCAGGGGCCGGCCCGTCCGCCGCTACCGCCGGGACCGCTGTCCCGGCCAGTCCGATCGCCGCCGCCACCGCGAAAATCGCGCTCTTGCGCACCCTCGTTCCTTCCCCGTGCCACACGTCTTCACCCCGCAAGACGCGGTGTGCGGCACGGGGTTGCCCGGAGGAGAAAAATCAGTCCAGATCGTCGTGCCGCATGAGCTGACGGCCCGCTTCGGTGATCGATCCGGACAGCGACGGGTACACCGAGAACGTCAGCGCGAGGTGGTCCACCGTCAGCTGGTTCTGCACGGCCAGCGCGATCGGCAGGATCAGCTCGCTCGCCGACGGCGCGACCACCACGCCGCCGACCACCACGCCGGTGGCGGGGCGGCAGAACAGCTTCACGAAACCGCGGCGCAGGCCTTCCATCTTCGCGCGCGCGTTGGTGGCCAGCGGCAGCATGATCGTGCGCGCGGGAACCTCGCCGGAGTCGATCGCCTGCTGGCTGATGCCGACGGTCGCGATCTCCGGGTGGGTGAAGACGTTCGCCGCGACGGTCTTGAGCTTGATCGGCGCGACGCCCTCGCCCAGCGCGTGCCACATCGCGATGCGGCCCTGCATGCTCGCCACGGACGCGAGCATCAGCACGCCGGTGCAGTCGCCCGCCGCGTAGACGCCGGGGACGCTCGTGCGCGACACCCGGTCCACCGCGATGAAGCCGCCGGGGCCGGGTTCGATGCCGACGCGGTCGAGGCCGATGTCGGCGGTGTTCGGGATGGACCCGACGGTCATCAGCGCGTGGCTTGCCTCGATCACGCGACCGTCGGCCAGGTGAACTTCGACGCCCTTCTCGGTGCGCTCGACGCGTTCCGCACGGGCCTGCTTGGCCACCGTGGTGCCGCGCTGCGTGAAGACCTCTTCGAGCACCGCGGCGGCGTCGGCGTCCTCGTGCGGCAGCACGCGGTCGCGGCTGGACACGACGGTGACCTTCACGCCCATCTCGGTGTACGCGGAGGCGAACTCGGCACCGGTGACGCCGGATCCGATCACCGCGAGGTGCTCGGGCAGCTCAGTGAGGTCGTACAGCTGCCGCCAGTCCAGGATCCGCTCACCGTCCGGCACCGCGCCGGGCAGCACGCGCGGGGTCGCGCCGGTGGCGATCAGCACGACGTCGGCGGACAGCGATTCCACCTTCCCGTCGGCGTGCGTGACTTCCACCGTGTGGGTGGCCAGCCCCGGCTCGTCGTCGGCGAAGCGGGCCTCGGCGGTGATCACGCGGACGCCTTCACGCTGCACGCGGGCGCGGATGTCGGCCGACTGCGCGAGCGCGAGGCCTTTCACTCGTCCGTGGACGGTCGGCAGGTCGACGGTGGTGTCCGCCATGTCGGTGTTGATGCCGAGCTCGCCGAGGTCGTGCATCTTCGCGAGCGCGCCGGACGACGCGATGAACGTCTTCGAGGGCACGCAGTCGTAGAGGACACAGGCGCCGCCCAGGCCGTCCCGCTCGACGATCGTCACGTCGGCGCCGTGCTGCGCCGCGACCAAGGCGGCTTCGTAGCCCGCCGGGCCGCCACCCATGATCACGATCCTGGTCACCTGGGTCCTCCTATGTCACACGTGCTTGGCGGTGGTCCTGACCCTACGCGGCGAACCTGACCGGCAGGCGAAGTGCCCGGGACACGGCATGTGCATCCGGATATGCGAAGGAAGGGTCGCTAGGCTGTGCCGCGTGCCGTTGTATGCCGCTTACGGATCCAACATGGAGCCCGCCCAGATGCTGGAGCGCGCCCCGCACTCGCCCATGGCGGGCACCGGCTGGCTGGAAGGCTGGCGGCTGACCTTCGGCGGCGAGGACATCGGGTGGGAAGGCGCGCTGGCCACCATCGTCGAGGACCCGTCGTCTCGGGTGTTCGTGGTGATCTACGACGTGACCGCGCTCGATGAGGAACGCCTCGACCGCTGGGAAGGCGGCGAGCTGGGGATGCACACGAAGATCCGGCTGCGGGTGCAGACCATGGACGGGTCGGTGCTGGCCTGGCTGTACGTCCTGGACGCCTACGAGGGCGGGCTGCCCTCGGCGCGGTATCTCGGGGTGCTCGCGGACGCCGCGGAGGCGGCCGGGGCCCCGGTGGACTACGTGGACGACCTGCGCACCCGGCCGTGCACCGGGATCAGCGGCTGACGCTTCCCGCCTGCTCGGCCCTCGCCCGACGCTGCCCCGCCCGCTCGGCCCTCGCCTAACCCCGCCCGGCCGACCCTCGGCTGCCCTGCCCTCAGCCGTCCCCGAGCGCCCGCGCGCCATCCGTCAGCCGTTCGAAGTACGAACCAACCCGGCCGCTCCGGCCTTGCTCCCGTCGCCCTGGAACACTCGTTTCCGGAGTCATCCACACCCGCCCTAGCAGAGGGCCGGAAGTTGTCCCCAGCGGCACCGCCCTGTGGATAACTCTGCGTCTCCGGACTATCCACAGCCGGGCCGGACAGCCGCCCAATACCACACGGCAGAGGCTCACCCACACGGGCATCGAGCACCTCAGCGCGCAGGAAAAACAGCAGCGCGTGACCGAAGATGACTGCAGAAATCAGGTCAGCACAGCGCCGCCGCCAGCCCCGAATTCCGCCAGAATTGTTGCCGCGCAACACGAAATCCATCACCGGCAGCCAACCGCCAACAGGCTCGCCCCGGCAGCACAAAAGTCCGAAATGACTCTCGGTGAACGGACCAAGACCAAGGCATCCGCGGTCTAGACCACAGCGCGTAATCCCCCGCTGACACCCCCGCGCGAGGGGTACCTCTCACCCACCCAAGTTATCCACACCGGCCCGCAGCCTGTGGATAACTCAGGCCAGCGAGGCCAGTGCGGTGTGCACCAAAGTGCGGACTCCGACGAGCAGCGCGCGCTCGTCGAGGACGAACGTCGGGCGGTGGATGTCGGCCTGCGGAGCGGGCGGGCCGGACCACACGCCGAGCCGGGCGAAGGCACCGCCGACGTGCTCCAGGTACCAGCCGAAGTCCTCGCCGCCGGACGACTGTTCCGTCCCGGCGAGCCCCGCTTCGCCGACCGCCGCCTCGACGCCGGCGCGCATCAGCGCGGTCGACTCGGCGTCGGAGACCACGGGCGGCACGCCGCGCCGGTAGTCGAGCGAGAAGCCGACTCCGGTCGGGGCCAGCAGCGATTCCACCGACGACGCGACGAGCGGCTCCAGCGCCTTCCACACCTCGTGGTCGGCGGTCCGCAGCGTGCCGCGCAGGACGCCGTCCTGCGGCACCGCGTTCGCGGCCTGTCCGGCGTGCACCGCGCCCCACACCAGCACCGTGCCGGACCGCGGGTCGACGCGGCGGGACAGCACCGACGGCAGCGACGTGATGACCGTGCCCAGCGCGTACACGAGGTCCGCGGTGAGGTGCGGCCGCGACGTGTGGCCGCCCGGCGAGGTGAGGCGCAGTTCGATGAGGTCGGCGGCGGACGTCAGCGCGCCGACCCGGGTGCCGACCTTGCCCGCTTCGAGCCGCGGGTCGCAGTGCAGGCCGTAGATGCGCTCGACGCCTTCCAGGGCTCCCGCGGCGATCATGTCCAGCGCGCCGCCGGGCATGACCTCCTCCGCGGGCTGGAAGATCAGCCGCACGCGGCCGGGCAGCTCGGGCGCGCCGGCGAGCGCGCGGCCGGCGCCGAGCAGGATCGCGGTGTGCGCGTCGTGGCCGCACATGTGCGCCGCGCCCTCGGTGGTGGAGGAGTACGGCAGGCCGGTGTCCTCGGTCAGCGGCAGCGCGTCGATGTCCGCGCGCAGCGCGACGCAGCGCTCGCCCTTGCCGATGTCGCACACCACGCCGGTGCCGCCGGGCAGCACCCACGGCTTCAGCCCGACCCGGCGCAGCAGCGACACGATCAGCTCGGTCGTCGCGTACTCGTCGCGCGACAGCTCGGGGTGGGCGTGGATGTGCCGCCGCCACGCGAGCACGTCGGTCGCGTTCGCGCGCAGCCAGTCGTCCAGCCAGAACGGGCCGCGGCCCGCGCCAAGGTCTTCCACCGGAGCCATGCTGACGCCGGCTTCGGTGAGCAGCGCGCCGGGCGCCGCGATCGGGTTGTGGTCACCTGGAACGTCCGGCCGTGAGTCCAGCACCGTCACGCCGCACCTCCTCCCGCAACACGAGCGCAGGGGAACACGCAACGTGCCGATCGATCTGTCTTACGCATTGGAGTCGATCGTGCACCATGCAGGTGGCAAGCGGCGGTGCGGTGCGCTCCGACCAAGACGGCCGGTAGAAGATCTGCGGCGAACGGCTGACGAAGTTCGGCGTGGGTGAACGCCGGAAAGCTCAGCCGCCTTGGGCCTTGCGGCGCTTGATGCGGTGGCGGCGGCCGAAGAACACGATGGCGAGCAGCACCACCGCCGCCCCGCCCGCGATGAGGTTCTTCTTCGTCTTGTCGGCGTTGGCCTTGTCGGTCTGCGTGGGGTCCAGCACCGGGCCCGGGGGTGCCTGATGGACCGCGTTCACCTGCGTGATCGCCGTCTCAACCGCCACGGTGGCTGCGGCAGGAGCCGAGGTCGCCGCGGACGCCGCCACCGGCAGCACTCCGGTGAGCAGCACGCCGAGCAAACCGGCCAGCAGCAGTCCCCGCACCTTCGCCATGACTTCCCTTCTACGCCGTCACCGTGCATTGTGCCCGCCGAAGCTCGGACGCGTCAGCCGCCACGCGGTGGAGCCGGGTCCGCTCGCCCCGTGCTGACGACCGTCGGGCGCAACAAGCCCCTGAGACGGTCAAAAGACACTTGTGCGCAGAGCGGTCTTTCTTCTTGGACAACGTTCAAGAAGAGGGGTTCACGACGGCTCGGCGAACGCCGCCAAGATCCGTTGCGCGGCCAGCGTGGCGGTGAGTTCTCCGTCGCGCACGGCTCGTTCCACGTCGGCTACCTGCGCGCGGACCGCCGGGTGCGCGGTGAGCCGGTCGAGCAGCTGTTCGCGGACCATCGACCAGGTCCAGTCCACCTGCTGACGTTTGCGCCGTTCACCAAGATCACCCGATTCGGTGAGCACCTCGCGGTGCTTCCCGATCGCCGCCCACACCTCGTCGAGGCCGCTGCCTTCGAGCCCGCTGCACGTGAGCACCGGCGGTGTCCAGAGCGCGTCCTTGCCGTAGATCATCCGCAGCGCGCCCTGCAGCTCGCGCGCGGCACGCTTGGCGTCGCGTTCGTGCGGGCCGTCAGCCTTGTTCACGGCGATGACGTCAGCGAGTTCCAGCACGCCCTTTTTGATGCCCTGCAACTGGTCGCCGGTGCGCGCCAGGGTCAGGAAGAGGAAGCAGTCGACCATGTTCGCCACGGTCACCTCGGACTGCCCGACCCCGACCGTCTCCACCAGCACGACGTCGAAGCCGGCCGCTTCCATCAGCACGATCGTCTCGCGGGTCGCGCGCGCGACGCCGCCGAGCGTGCCGGACGTCGGCGACGGCCGGATGAACGCCTTCGGATCGACCGCCAGCCGTGCCATCCGGGTCTTGTCGCCGAGGATCGAGCCTCCGGTGCGGGTCGAGGACGGGTCGACGGCCAGCACCGCGACCCGGTGCCCGGCCGTGGTGAGGTCGGTGCCGAGCTGGTCGATAAATGTCGACTTGCCGACTCCGGGAACGCCGGTGATGCCGACGCGTTTCGCCCCGCCGGCGTGCGGGAGCAGCTCGACCAGCAGTTCCTGGGCTTGCCGCCGGTGGTCCTCCCGATGCGATTCGACCAGCGTGATGGCCTTGGACAGGGTCCCCCGGTCGCCCGCGAGCACGCCCTTGGCGTATTCGCCGACGTCGATCCGCCGCGGCAAGGTTCAGGACTCCTGCGCGGCCAGCTGCTGGAGCAGGTCGATCGCGGCGTCCGCGAGCACCGTGCCCGGGCCGAAGATCGCCGCCGCTCCCGCTTCGCGCAGCTCGGGGTAGTCCTGCGGCGGGATCACGCCGCCGACCACGACCATGATGTCCTCGCGGCCCAGCTCGGCCAGCTCGTGGCGCAGCGCGGGCACCAGCGAGAGGTGCCCGGCGGCAAGCGACGACACGCCGATCACATGCACGTCCGCTTCCGACGCCTGGCGCGCGACCTCGGCCGGGGTGGAGAACAGCGGGCCGACGTCGACGTCGAAGCCGAGGTCGGCGAAGCCGGTCGCGATCACCTTCTGGCCGCGGTCGTGGCCGTCCTGGCCCATTTTCGCGACGAGGATGCGCGGGCGGCGGCCTTCGTCTTCAGCGAATTTGTCGACCAGCTCGCGGGCCTTCTCGACGTTGTCCGACTTCCCCACCTCTTCCCGGTAGACGCCGGAGATCGTGCGGATCTGGCCGGAGTGGCGGCCCCAGTTCTTCTCCAGCGCGTCGGATATCTCGCCGACGGTGGCCTTCGCGCGCGCGGCGTTGATGGCGAGCTCGAGCAGGTTGCCGTTGTTCTGCGCGCCTTCGGTGAGCCGGCGCAGCGCGTCCTCGGTGGCCTGCGGGTCGCGTTCTTCGCGCAGCCGACGCAGCTTCTCGAGCTGCTGTGCACGTACGCCCGCGTTGTCGACCTTCAGAACGTCGATCTGCTCGTCGTCGGTGACCTGGTACTTGTTCACACCGATGACCGGCTGTCGTCCCGAGTCGATGCGCGCCTGCGTACGCGCGGCCGCCTCTTCGATGCGCAGCTTCGGGATGCCTTCGTCGATCGCGCGCGCCATGCCGCCCGCGCCCTCGACTTCGGTGATGTGGCCCCATGCCTTGCGCGCGAGGTCGTACGTGAGCTTCTCGACGAACGCGCTGCCGCCCCACGGGTCGATGACGCGCGTGGTGCCGGATTCCTGCTGCAGCAACAGCTGTGTGTTGCGCGCGATCCGCGCGGAGAAGTCGGTGGGCAGGGCCAGCGCTTCGTCGAGAGCGTTGGTGTGCAACGACTGTGTGTGCCCCTGGGTAGCAGCCATCGCTTCGACGCACGTACGCGTGACGTTGTTGAAGACGTCCTGCGCGGTGAGAGACCAGCCTGACGTCTGAGAGTGCGTACGCAGCGACAGCGACTTCTGCGACTTCGGGTCGAACTGCTTAACCAGCTTCGCCCACAGCAGGCGCGCGGCGCGCAGCTTCGCGACCTCCATGAAGAAGTTCATGCCGATGGCCCAGAAGAACGACAGCCGCGGCGCGAACTTGTCGACGTCCAGGCCCGCCTCGACGCCCGCGCGGATGTACTCGACGCCGTCCGCGAGCGTGTACGCCAGCTCCAGGTCGGCGGTCGCTCCGGCCTCCTGCATGTGGTAGCCCGAGATGGAGATCGAGTTGTACTTAGGCATGTGCTGCGAGGTGTAGCCGAAGATGTCGGAGATGATCCGCATCGACGGCTGCGGCGGGTAGATGTAGGTGTTGCGGACCATGAACTCCTTGAGGATGTCGTTCTGGATCGTCCCCGCGAGCTGCTCCGGCTTCACCCCCTGCTCCTCGGCCGCGACCACGTAGAGCGCGAGCACCGGCAGGACCGCGCCGTTCATCGTCATCGAGACGGACATCTTGTCGAGCGGGATGCCGTCGAACAGCTGGCGCATGTCGTAGATCGAGTCGATCGCCACGCCCGCCATGCCGACGTCGCCGGACACGCGCGGGTGGTCGGAGTCGTAGCCGCGGTGGGTCGCGAGGTCGAACGCGACCGACAGGCCCTTCTGCCCGGCCGCGAGGTTGCGGCGGTAGAAGGCGTTGGACTCCTGGGCGGTGGAGAACCCGGCGTACTGGCGGATCGTCCAGGGCTGGTTGACGTACATCGTCGGGTACGGCCCGCGCAGGTACGGCGCGACGCCAGGGTACGTGCCGAGGAAGTCCACATCGGACAGATCAGCGGCGGTGTAGACCGGCTTCACGCCGATGCCCTCGGGGGTTTCCCAGGCCAGCGCGTCCGGGCCTTTGCCGGTGGCTTCCTGTACCGCCTGTGCCCACGCGGCTCGGTCGCCGGGCTCGGGAGTGCCGAGCGGGACGTCGGCGAAATTCGGGATGCTCATGCGGAGACTCCCAGCTGTGCGTGGAGGCTGGTCAGGATTTCGAGCGCGTCGCACCCGGCATACAAATTGCCGCTGATTCCGTCGTAGGTTCCCTTGCCCGCCAACAGAACGCTGTCCGCGCCGAGCGAGGCCGCGACGGAAGCGGCCTGTTCCTCGTACGCCGCGTCGGTGCCGCAGACGCACGCGACCTTCGCGCCGCTCTCGCGGAACGCGCCGGGCAGGTCGTCGGTCGCGCCGGGGTTCACCGCCTCGATACCGCCCGCCTGCAACAGGTTCGTCGCGAAGGACGCGCGTCCGGTGTGTGCGGCGACCGGACCCAGCGTGGCCAGGAAAACCTTCGGCCGCTCGCCGTGCTCGGCGAGGTAGGCGTCGGAGGCGTCGCGCAGCTTCTCGTACTCCTCGGCGTACCGGTGCCGCGGCAGCCCGCCGTCCACAGTGGACGGAACCGGCTCGCGGGTGACCGGCTTTTCGTCCAGGTTCGGGAACTCGCTGACGCCGGTGAGCGGATCGCGCCGAGTAGCGAGGCGGCTCGCGCGTTTCTCCCAGGTCTCGGCCAGCCGTCCGGCGAGTGCACCGGACGCCAGCTCGGCCTCGATGCCGCCAGCCGCTTCGATCGCGGTGAACTCGCGCCACGCGGCTTCGGCGAGTTCGTCGGTGAGCTTCTCGACGTACCAGGAGCCGCCCGCCGGGTCGATCACGCTGCCCAGCTTCGACTCCTCGATGAGGATCGCGTTGGTGTTGCGGGCGATCCGCGAGGAAAACGCGTCCGGCAGGCCGATCGCCGCGTCGAACGGCAGCACGGTGACCGCGTCCGCGCCGCCGACGCCAGCCGCGAAGCAGGCGACGGTGGTGCGCAGCATGTTCACCCACGGATCACGCTGGGTGAACATCGACGGCGACGTGACCGCGTGCTGATGCATCCCGCGCGCGTCCGCAGCCGCGCCGGAAACTTCGAGAACCCGGTCCCACAGCCGGCGCGCGGCGCGGAACTTGGCGATCGTGAGGAACTGATCGGCAGTCGCGGCGAACCGGAACTCGAGTTGCGCGGCCGCCGCGGCGACGTCCAGACCGGCCTCGGTGAGCGCCCGCAGATAAGCGACGCCAGACGCGATCGTCGCGCCAAGTTCCTGCGAGTCGGAGCCGCCTGCCTCGTGAAACGGCAGTCCGTCGGCGACGATCGTGCGGACCTTGGGGTACTTAGGGGCAACCTTCGCGGCCAATTCGGCAGCTGGGCCGAGGGGCAGCGCCTGCCCGGTGCGCGCGGTGGTGCCGAGCGGATCCGCACCGAGCGTGCCGACGGCTTCGCTGGCCGGGACCTCGCGCTCGGCGAAGAGGTCGAGAAGCGCCTGAGCTGCGGTTTCGTACTCCGCCCCGGCGTCGAGGACCACCGGCGCGAGGCCGACGTACACCTCGTTCAGCGCGTCCGCGAGCGCCGAGATCGGCAGCGAACCGTCGCCGAGCCGCAGCCATACCGAAGACGCGCCGCCTTCGAGGTCAGCGAGGATCGCCGCGTTCGCCGCACGGACGTCTTCGCGCTGGTGACGGACCCGGATGTCCCACCCGGTGTCGACCACACCCTCCGGCCGGGCCCCGCGCACGAACGGCGGCAACCCGGGGAAGCCGAGGTCGCCGCCCGCGTCGTCAGACGTGTATAGCGGCTGGATTTCGATGCCGTCGTAGGTGCGGGAGACGAGTTTGCTCTCCGGCGCACCCGCGAAATCCTCGGGGAGCCTGCCGCTCTTGCGCAGCACTCCCGCCACCAGCTCCTGCCACTGGGCACGGTCCGCGGTCGGGAACTCCGCCGCGAGCGCGAGCCCGGGCTCGGAAGTCGGCGCCGACTCCGGACCAGCCACGTTCGTCATACCCAGTGATGGTAGAGGCAGGCCACCACCCGCACCTGTGACTCTGCTCGCCCCCCGTACGGGTGAACTCAGGGGTAGCGGTGCTGAGTCGAAGAGTGTCGGCGGCTTGGGCCACAATCATGGGGTGCCCTCGGAGAACAGCGACCTGGACCAGCCCGGCAACACCGACAGCACCGGCTCCGCGAACGCCGAGCCGTCGACCGGCGGCGACCAGCCGCGGGTAGTAGCCGGGCGCTACCGGCTGCGGTCGGTTCTGGGGTCAGGGTCGATGGGCACGGTCTGGTCGGCGTACGACGAGTTCCTGCACCGCCCGGTCGCGGTCAAGGAGATGAAGGTGCCGCCGGGCATCCCCGCCGAACAGGCGGACGAACTCCGCGAGCGCACGCTGCGCGAGGCCCGTGCGATCGCGGTGCTGTCGCATCCGAACGTCATCACGCTGCACGACGTCGCGCGCGAGAACGACGCCCCGTTCGTCGTGATGGAGCTGCTGCCGTCGCGCAGCCTCGCCCACCTGCTGCGCGACCACGGCCCCCTGACGGTGGAGCAGGCCGCTGCCGTCGGCATCGCGGTCGCGGCGGCCCTCGAAGCCGCCCACGACGCAGGCATCACGCACCGTGACGTGAAGCCGGGCAACGTCCTGGTCGCCAGCGACGGCCGAATCAAGCTCACCGACTTCGGCATCGCCCGCAACGTCTCCGAAGCCACCATGACCCGAACCGGAATCATGCTGGGTTCGCCCGCCTACATCTCGCCGGAAGTCGCTTCCGGCGGCGCGGTCACCCCCAACGCCGACCTGTGGGGCCTTGGCGCGACGCTTTTCGCCGCCGTCGAAGGCGCACCCCCATACGACGCGGACGGCGACCCTTTGGAAACCGTCGGCAAGGTCGTCAACGGCAAAGTCCCGCGCCCGAAGCCAGGCCCGCTGGCCGACGTCATCGCGGCGTTGATGAAAAAGGAGCCGGAAAAGCGAATCTCGCTGCGCGAGGTGCGCCACCGTCTCTACCCCATGCAGAACAAGGCCGCCCTGGACCTCTTCGGCCCAGAACTGTTCCGCACCCCAGACGGCAAAAAGACGGCCGCCCACCTGGACGCGACCGACACCCAGGTCATCAAAACGGTCGCCCCGAAACCCGACACTCCCGATCAGCCCGCCGCACTGGCCGCGGACCCAGGCCCGCTGCCCTTCATGCGCTCGGGAAACACCGGTTCCGCCCCCGCCTTCACCCCCGCTCCCGCGCTACCAGCCGCACCTCCGCTGCCCGCCCCGCTGCCGCCCCCGCCCCCACGCCGCAGCGGCAAAGCAACGGCGATGCTGGCAGTCGCTTCAATGGTCCTGTTCGCCCTGGCCTGCGGCGGCGGTTTCGCACTGGCTCGCGTGGTGAGCGGCCAAAACCTGCTGCCCCCACAAAGCCCGGAAACCGGAGTGCTGGCCACCCTGGGCACCGTCGCGGGCTCCTCGGAGCCGCTGAAACTGGTCCCCCAACACGGCAACGCCAGCGCAACCGCGAACGTCTCGCGCGACAGCGAATACACCGTCTCTGTGCCCGAAGGATGGAAACGCTTCATCGCCTCGCGAAAATCCGCCTACGGCGCCTCGACAGTCGTCCAATACCTTTCCCCGGACGGCCGCCAATCCCTGCGCCTGGAACGAATCCCGAACTTCTACGAGAAGTACTCGCTCAACGACGCGATGGCGGCGCTGCGCTCTTCAGGTTCGCAGGATTCATTCAACTTCACCCGAGAACCAGTGCAAACAAACAACGGCGTAGAAGTCATGTTCCGCGCAGTAGAACGAGCACAAAGCCGCTCCGCCAACCCGGACGCCGTGATCACCCGCGCGACCTACGCCCTGATCAAACAAGCCGACAACACCCTGTGGCTGCTATCGCTGACCGTTCCAGCAGAACAGGAAGACACCGGCTCCGCCACCTTTAACCAAATCGCACCGACCCTGTCTTTCCCAGCAACTTCATAACCGCCACCGCTGCACCCTCAAATCAAATCAACTCACCCCTCCGTATACCGCCGCGCAGTCTCAGCAGCCTGAGCCAACCTCCGCAACCCCTCAAACAACCGATCCCCCAACACAGTCCCCACCACCGCAGCCTCAACAATCCGATCCATAGACACCCCAGCCTCCAGCGTGTCCAAATCAGCCTCAGCAATCCGATCAGCGAGCTCCGCATACCGCCCGATCTGATCAAGCAACGCCTGATGCCCCAGCGAACGAATCGTGCACAGCGTCCCCACCAGCAGATCCGCCACCGGATTGTCCGGCCCGAACTTCCACCCGTGCTCCTTGGCCAGCGAGGTAAGCAACCCCATCGCCCACTCCCGATCATCAGTGGGCACTTCAGCCTTGAACCCGGTCAACGCCCGCTGCGCCACCCCCAGCACGTTGTACGCGGCCCGATCTGAATCAACCGCCGCGACAACCTCCCGCACGGTCGCCACCGACAACCCGCCGACCTCGACCAGCGCCCGGATCAGCTTCAGCCGCCGCACGTGCTCCTCGCCGTAGCGTGCCTGGTTCGGGCTGGTCCGCTCGCCGGCCGGGAGCAGCCCCTCCCGCAGGTAGTACTTGATCGTCGCCACCGGGATCCCGGACTCGGCGCTCAGCTCTGCCATCCGCACCCGCTCGACCCTACTTCCGGACTTCCGGGAAAAACCCTGAGGACATCTCAGGATGGATAGTTTAACTTCCCATAGTGGAGAGCAGCACTATCCATTCTGGGAGGAGCCTCATGACCACCACTGTCGACCCGCCCGCGACGCTGAACACCGCACGGATGCGCACCTGGCACCGGCCCTCGCTGTGGTTCGCCGGGGCGATGGCCGTCGCGACCGTGCTGTCCATCGCGGCGATGCTGATCGACCACCGGACCCTGCTCGGCGCGCCGGTCTGGGCGAAGCCGTTCAAGTTCGCCGTGTCCGGCGGGCTCTACTTCTTCACCTGGAGCTGGCTCGTTTCGCTGCTGCGCGGCAAGTTGCACAAGGTCGCGAGCGTCGCCACGACCGTCGCTGTCGTGCTGTTCGCCGCCGAGTACGTGGCGATGGCGTTCCAGGCGGCCCGCGCCCGGCCGAGCCACTTCGCGAACACATCCCCGTTCGACGCCGCGCTGTTCCAGGCGATGGGCGTGATGGTGGCGGGGCTCTGGCTGGCCACGCTCGTGGGCACCGTCGCGCTCATGTTCACCAAGATCGAGGATCGCGCGGTGTACTGGGCGGTGCGCACCGGCGCGGTCGTCGCGCTGATCGGCGCCGGCCTCGGCGCGACCATGACCCAGCCGACTCCGATCGAGCGGGCCGCGATCAAGGCCACCGGCCATTCCGACCTCATCGGCGCGCACAGCGTCGGCGTCGCGGACGGCGGCCCCGGTCTTCCGCTGCTCGGCTGGAGCACCACCGGCGGCGACCTGCGCATCGCGCACTTCATCGGTCTGCACGGCCTGCAAGCGTTGCCGCTCTTGGCTTTCGGCCTCGCGGTGCTCGCGACGCGACTGCCCCGGCTGCGCGAGAGCGCGGTGCGCGTGCGGCTGGTGTGGACGGGTTCGGTCGGCTACGCGGGTCTCGTCGGACTGATCCTGTGGCAGGCCGAACGCGGCGAGCCGCTCATCTACCCGAGCGGCACGACGCTGGCCGCGGCCGGCCTGCTGGTCGGCGTCATCGCGGCGGCTGTCGCGGCGTCGGTGCTGGTGCCGGTCCGCAAGGCGGTCCGGTGAGCGACCTGACCGTCTTCGCCTGGACGTTCCCGGTCGCGGTGCCGTTCTGGGCGTTGATGATTTTCCTGCCCGGCTGGCGCGGCACCCGCCGGATCCTGGCCTCGCCGTGGGTGCCGCTGCTGCCGCTGGTCTGGTACTTCGTGCTGGCCATCCCGCACCTCGGGGAGCTGTGGCACGCCATGCAACGGCCGGATCTCGGTGTCCTGCAAGGGTTCCTGAGCACGTCGTACGGGGCCGCGCTGGTCTGGGCGCACCTCATCGCGTTCGACCTGTTCATCGCGCGCTGGATGTTTTTCGAGGCGCGCACGCACCGGGTCCCGTGGTGGGTGCTCAGCCCGCTGCTCCTGCTGACGATCTTCCTGTCACCGTTCGGCCTGGTCGCGTTCCTCGCCGTGCGCAGCGCCCGGATACGCTCGGCGGCATGAGCAACCTGGAGGAGGCGGCCGCGGCCGTCATCGCCGAGCGCGCCGGCGTCGAGAAGCACGACATCGCCGTGGTGCTGGGTTCGGGCTGGCGTCCGGCCGCGGACGTGATCGGAACCGCCGACGCGGAGATCCCGTTCGGCGAACTGCCGGGCTTCACCCCGCCCGGAGCCGTCGGCCACGGCGGCACGGTGCGGTCATTGCGGGTCGGCGACAAGCGCGCGCTGGTCCTGCTCGGCCGTACGCATTTCTACGAGGGCAAGGGCATCGAGCCGGTCGTGCAGAACGTACGCACGGCCGCGGCTGCGGGCGCGAAGACGGTGCTGCTCACCAACGCGGCCGGCGGGCTGCGCGCGGGCATGAGCGTCGGGCAGCCGGTGCTGATCTCCGACCACCTCAACCTGACCGCGCGCTCCCCGATCGTCGGCGCGAACTTCGTCGACCTCACCGATCTCTATGCCAAGCGGCTGCGCGACCTGGCGCGGGAGATCGACGATTCGCTGGAGGAGGGCGTGTACGCGGGCCTGCCCGGGCCGCACTTCGAGACGCCCGCCGAGATCCGGATGCTGCGCACCATGGGCGCGGACCTGGTCGGCATGTCGACCGTGCTGGAGGCGATCGCCGCCCGCGCGGCCGGGCTCGAGGTGTTCGGGCTGTCGCTGGTCACGAACCTGGCCGCGGGCATGACCGGCGAGCCGCTCAACCACGAGGAAGTCCTCGAGGCCGGGCGGCAGTCGGCGACGCGGATGGGCTCGCTGCTGAAGGAACTCGTCGCCCGCGCGTGAGTTCCGGCGAGCGCCCGAATGTGGCATTGGATGCGTCCTACGCACCCAATGTGGCGTTCGGTGCATCCCACGCACCCAATGCCACATTGGGGCGCAAGCAGCTCAGACGTACTGCGGCAGCTGCGCGACCACTTCTTCCGGCGAAGGCATCCCAGCGACCTCCGCCGCCAGCCCGCGCACGACGTCCGCCACCGTGCTGTCCGCCAGCAACCGGCCGGCCGCCTCCCGAACCGCGTCCGCCGTCAGTTCGTCGCCGAGGAGCTTCGCGCCCGCACCGGCCTCGACCACCGCGGCGGCGTTGGTGAACTGATCCGCGCCCTGCGGCAACACCAGCTGCGGCACCCCGGCGGCGAACGCGCCCAGCGTGGTCCCGCTTCCGCCGTGATGCGCCACCAGATCGACGTGCGGCAGCAGTTCCGACTGCGGAACCCACGCCTCCAGCCGCACATTCGACGGCACCTCGCCGAGCGCCTCGACGTCGACGGACGGACCGGTCGCCACCAGCACGTCTACGTCGAGCGAGGCCAGGCCCTGCAGCGCCGACGTCAGCAGATGCGCCTGGCTCGCTCCGGTGGTGCCGAGCGTCAGGTACACCAGCGGACGGCTGCGATCGCGGCCTTCGATGCCGGACGGCAGCTCTCCCGGTTCGCTCCAGCCGACCGGGCGCAGCGGCACGCGCCGGGCCCCGGCGACGAACTCCGGCACCTGCACCGACGGCGGGCAGATGTCCACGAACGGATGGCCCCAGAACAGCCTGCTGTCCCCGGTGAGGCCGAGTTCGGCAGCCAGCTCGCCGATCCGCTTGGCGATGTGCTCCACCAGACCGCCGGGCGAAACCCGGCCGAATCCGTGTGCGATCGCGGGAATCCCGGCCCGGTGCGCGGCGAACGCGCCGCCCGGATTGCCCATTTCGTACACGACCAGGTCCGGTTTCCGCTCGGCGAGCACGGGGGCGAGGTCGGTCATGAACTCGGTGGGCAGCAGCCGGCCGAACCCCTTGCCGATCGCCTCGTTCAGCTCGGCTTCCGGGACCTCGTGGCGGCTGCGGGTGTCTCCGGAGAACAGGCGGCCGAACGCCTCCTGCAGGGTCAGCCCGGCGGCGGCGGTTTCGAGGCCTGCCTTTTCGAGCGTCGGATGGAAGGCGGGGGCGGTCGCATAAACCACGTCGTGGCCCGCGTCGCGCGCGGCGACGGCTAGCGGCAGCAACGGATAGAGGTGGCCGTAAGACGCGAGGGAAGTGAAAAGAATGCGCACCACGCGAGCGTATCGCCAGCCACCACCCGGTTTCCGGATCCGCGTAAGCTGGCCCGGGTGTCCGACAGCCTCGATTCCCGCCTCCGCGATTCCGTCTACCGCTGGATCACCGACGACCCGGATCCGGCGTCGCGCGAGGAGCTGACCGCCGTCCTCGCCCGCGCGATGGGCAAGGAGCCCGGCGCGGCCGAGGAGATCGCCGACCGGATGGCCGGGCCGCTGGAGTTCGGCACCGCGGGTCTGCGCGGGCCGGTGCGCGCGGGTCCGAACGGGATGAACGTCGCGGTCGTCACGCGGACCACCGCGGGGGTCGCCGCGTGGCTCGCCGCGCAGGGGCACGCGGGCGGCGTGGTCGTGGTCGGCCGGGACGCGCGGCACGGTTCGGAGGCGTTCGCCGCCGCGGCGGCCGAAGTGCTGACTGCAGCCGGATTCGCGGTGAAGGTGCTGCCGCAGCCGTTGCCGACGCCGGTGCTGGCGTTCTCGGTGCTGCACTACGGCGCGGTCGCCGGAATCCAGATCACCGCATCGCACAACCCGCCCGCGGACAACGGGTACAAGCTTTACGACGCCACCGGCGGGCAGATCGTGCCGCCGTCCGACGGCGAAATCGAGCGCGCGATCCAGTCGGCCCCGGCGACCCGGAGCATTCCGCGCAAGCCCGGTGCCGAGGTCGTCGACCCGCGAGAGGCATACCTTTCCGCGGTCGGGGCGCTGCCGCGCGGCACGACGCGCGAGCTGCGGATCGCCGCGACGGCACTGCACGGCGTCGGTGCGGAGACCCTGCGGGCCGCGCTGTCGCGGGCCGGATTCACTGACGTGCACTTGGTTTCCGCGCAGTCCGAACCGGACGCCGACTTCCCCACCGTCTCATTCCCCAACCCCGAGGAACCCGGCGCGACCGACCTCCTGCTGGCACTGGCGTCCGAAGTGGACGCCGATCTCGCGGTGGCGCTCGACCCGGACGCCGACCGGTGCGCACTCGGCGTTCGCGGCCCCGACGGCTGGCGGATGCTGCGCGGCGACGAGACCGGCATCCTGCTCGGGGCGCACGTTCTGTCCACAACGGACAATCCAGATCCGTTGGTGGCCACCACGATCGTGTCCTCGTCGCTGCTCGGCGAAGTGGCGAAGGAAAAGGGCGCGCGCTACGCGGAGACGCTCACCGGGTTCAAATGGCTGGTCCGAGCCGGCGAGGGTTTGGTGTTCGCATACGAGGAAGCCCTCGGACTATGCGTGAACCCGAGTTTCGTTCGCGACAAGGACGGCATCTCCGCCGCGGTCGCGGGCGCGGACCTTGCCGCCACGCTCAAGGCTGACGGCCGCACCCTGCTCGACGTCCTCGACGACATCGCGACCCGGCACGGCGTGCACCTCACCGATCAAGTCTCGTTGCGGGTCACCGATCTTTCCGTGCGCGGCCGCCTCATGGCCGAGCTGCGCGCGAACCCGCCCGCCACGCTCGGCGGGGTGCCGGTGGCGCTCGAAGACCTCCTGCCGGACGCCGACGTGCTCCGGCTGAGCGGCGACGGCGTGCGTGTCGTAGTGCGGCCGTCCGGCACGGAACCGAAACTGAAGGCGTATCTGCAAGTGGTGACTCCGGTGACCGGCGAGCTCGCCGACGCGCGGCGCAGTGCGACGGAAGTGCTCGACGCGGTCCGCGAGGAGATCACCGCACTGCTGCGCTGACGGGAGAACCATGCCCACGTTGCTGATCGTGCACCACACGCCGTCGCCGTCGATGCAGGCGATGTTCGAGGCCGCGCTAGCCGGCGCGAACCACCCGGACATCGAAGGCGTCGACGTGGTCCGCCGTCCCGCGCTCGGCGCGACGGTGGCCGACGTGCTGGCCGCGGACGGCTACCTCCTCGGTACGCCGGCGAACCTCGGCAGCATGAGCGGCGCGTTGAAACATTTCTTCGACACCGTGTACTACCCGTGCCTGGACTCGACGAAAGGCCGCCCGTTCGGGGCGTACGTGCACGGCAACAACGACACGTCCGGGACCGTACGGCAACTCGACGCGATCACGACCGGGCTCGGCTGGACCCGGGTGGCCGAGCCGGTGCTCGTGACGGGCGAACCGGGCAAAGCCGCGCTGGAAGCGGTGACCGAACTCGGCGGAACCCTTGCCGCGACGCTCATGTGAGCAGCACTCGCTCCGCTGAGCGGGCCGAAAGCCGGTGCGGGGAAAGTAAAGAGGCCTGTCACCGGAAGCCCTGGGGGTCGACCTCCGGCAACAGGCCAAGTCAAGGGTTCGCAACGAAGGCGATCAACCTCGACTACGCAAGGGTACTACAAAGAACCGATCATGACGACCCTGCAATGACAACCAAGCGTGCTCGAATCAACTCCGAGGGCGCCGACCAGGCCCGAGAAGCCGGAGAAACCTGGATCTGACCCGTCCGTCGTCCCAGTCAGTGGACCATCGGCCCGCACGGGCGGCACGAACGCGGCGATCTTGACTGTCCATTGTGGAGCGTCCAGTCGAGTGGCCGATTCGGCGGCGGCCGGCTGCCGTGAGTGACGAAACCGCACCGGATCCGCGACTCGACGGACAAACAAGACGGGCGCCGGTCCGGAGACCGACGCCCGTCTTGGCGAAAATCAGGCAGGCGAGACCATCGCCCGCACCGCCGCCGGCACATCCGCCAGCGCGACCTGCTGCTGCTCGCGGGTGGCCAGGCTCCGGACCGTCACCCGGCCCGCCGCCCAGTCCTCCTCGCCCACGATCACGACCGCGATCGCGCCCGCCTTGTCCGCGCGCGTGAGCTCCTTGCCCAGTTTGCGCAGTTCCAGCGGGGTCGAGGTGCGCAGGCCCGCCTTCCGCAGCGTCGTCGCGACGTCGCGGGCCGGGTCCGCCAGCTCCTCGGTGACCGGGATGACGGTGACGTCGACCTCGCTGCGCGGCTGCGGCGTGAGGCCGTGCGTGTCGAGGAAGTCCATCAGCGTCACGTCGCCCATGCCGAACCCGATGCCGGAGATTTGCTCCTTCGTGAACATCGAGGCGAGGTTGCTGTACCGGCCGCCGCCGAACAGCGCGCGGCGGTTCTGCGGCGAGGTGTCGAAGACCTCGAACACGGTCGACGTGTAGTACGCCAGCCCGCGCACGATCAGCGGCTCGTACCGGACCAGGCTCGCCGCGCTGCTGGAGAGCACCTTGACCAGGTTCGATTCGGCCTTGACCTCCGCGGGCAGTTCGTCGAGCAGCGCCGGGCCGGCACTGAGCGTCTCGGCGAGCTTCTCGTACTGCTTGTCCGACAACCCGATCTCGGCCGCGCTGGCCGCGTGCTCCTCGGCCGAGGTCTTCTCCCACCGGTCGACGAGCGCGAACACCTGCGGCAGGTGGTCCGGCGAGATGCCGACGACGTCGGTCAGCGCCGACGACAGCAGGTTCCGGTCGTTGACGCGCACCGCGAACATGTCCGGGGTCGCGCCGACCGCGCCCATCAGGTCGTGGATCAGCTCGAACATCTCGATCTCGCAGTTCGCGCTTTCCGAACCGAAGATGTCGGCGTTGATCTGCCAGTGCTCGCGGACGCGGCCGCGCTGCGGGCGCTCGTAGCGGTGGCAGTTCGGGTGGCTGTACCAGCGCACCGGGAACGACAGCGATTTCGCGTGGCCGGCGATCATCCGGGCCACCGAGGGCGTCATCTCCGGGCGCAGCGCGAGCCGCTCGCCGCCGCGCGTGGTGAGCGTGTACAGCTGCTGGTCGGCGATCTCCTGGCCGGACTTCCGCTCGTAGACCTCCGCCTGTTCCAGGATCGGGCCGTCGTAGCGGAGGTAGCCGTAGCGCTCCAGCACGTCGTAGAGATGGCCGAACACCTGCGTGCGGACGGACATTTCGGCGGGGAGGAAGTCTCGGGTCCCCTTGACAGGCGCAGTTGACAGGTATTCAGGCACGTCATCAAGCTTAACGACCCGGCGCCAGCGATTTCGTCAGGGGAACGCGACGCCGTAGGCGGTGAGCAGCATGGCCGCGCCGAGCAGCACCGCGCCGCCGGTGGTGACGCTCAT
This sequence comes from Amycolatopsis sp. NPDC003676, assembly GCF_053587275.1. Taxonomy (NCBI): domain Bacteria; kingdom Bacillati; phylum Actinomycetota; class Actinomycetes; order Pseudonocardiales; family Pseudonocardiaceae; genus Amycolatopsis; species Amycolatopsis sp. NPDC003676. The sequence continues at coordinate 1,410 of NZ_JBSFNS010000025.1, read as the reverse complement.
GCCGACGCGGGTGCGCAGCATCGCGAGGAAGAACCCGCCGGACTGCGCGAGCACGCCGAACAGCAGCAGGAAGCAGACGATCCAGCGCGCGGTGTCGCCGAGCCCGCCGTGCTCGACCAGCTGCAACGCGGCGAGCGTGAGGACGAGCAGCACGCCGGCGTGGGCGTGTCCGGCGCGGAAGAACCCGCGCTGTTTCTCGGTGAGGTCGCCGCGGCGCAAGACGCCGCTGAGCGCGTAGCCGCCGTACATGACGGTCGGCAGCGATACGAGCGCGATGACGGTGAACAACTGGGCAGGGCCGTGCATGGTCGCCTCCTTGGGGTGCGAAAGCGACCATAACACCGTTTTAAAACACTGTCACGAAACTTCTGCCGACGGTCACGCTGTCCCCCTTGCCGGTGGCTGTCCCCCGACCGTCGAGGGAATCGAGCAGCGGCGCGAGTGGCAGTGGACTGCGGTGAGGCGCATGACTACCTCGATGCGGCGACCCGCCCGATGGGCCGGTCTCGCCTTGTCCCTCGCTCTCGGCGGCCTCTGCCTGACCGCACCTGCCGCGGCGGCCGTCCCGCGGGCCAGTGCTCCGGCCGCGCACCAGGCGGGGAAGAAGACGCCCGTCCACATCAAGGCCGGACCGGTCAAGGCCAAGGTGCGCAAGGGCGAGGAGCTCCGGATCCACGGGCACTTCGCGACTGGCCCGGCAGGTCGCGCCGACGACGGCGGACTCCTGTACCTGCAGGAGCAAACTCAGGCCGGGGCCTGGGTGAACCTCGCCTCCGCCTCGTGCGCACCGGACAACGACTTCGACCTCGGCGTCCGGCTGAACGTCTCCGCGACGCTGACGCTGCGGGTCTACCACCCCGAAACCACCCTGTTCGCCACCGCCGTCTCCGCCGTGTTCACGGTGGTGGTGTTCTAAGCCGGTGGCTGCCCGCGGCGGAGAACGGGCATCATGTCGGGCGTGAGCCAGCCCGGGGATGCCGCTTCGCCGCAGGTGGCTTATGCCGACCAACTCCGCCAGCAATCGGCGACCTGCCGGTTGCTGGCGGAGAAGCAACGGGAGAACACCGCCGTGTTCGAGGGGTTCGCCGAGCGGGGTCTGCCTGGCTCCGCCGAGATGGCGGTTCGCTCTGAGCGTTCGGCCCGGTTTCTGGTGCTGCTCGCGTCGGTGATCGCGGAGCAGGCGATCGCGCACGACGAGCTGATGGCCGCTGGTGGCCCGGATAACTCGCGCGCTTACGTCGAATACGAGGCGACGACTCGGCGGCTGCGGGCGTTGTTGCCGACGGACACTCTCACCGACTGACCCGCCTAGCACGACTCCCGCATAGGTACGTGAGGGGAACCCTGAGGGAATCTGGACAGCACGAAGGCTTCCGCGGCCAGCATTTTCCAGATCTGGCGCGGAGTCGC
>NZ_JBSFNS010000024.1:0-95589 GCF_053587275.1 Amycolatopsis sp. NPDC003676 | reverse complement strand
GTCGGCATGCAGGGCGCGGCCGAGCGCGAGAAGCTGCCGCAGGTCGGTGACCTGGCCGAGGCGTTCGGCGAACGGCGCGACCCTGGCCTGCGTCGCGGCGAGGCACGCGGCCTGCAGCAGGTCGTGGACGGTGCCGAAGTGGTAGAAGACCAGCGCCTGGTTGACCCCGGCGGCGGCCGCGATGCTCCGCGCCGTGGTTCCGGTGAGTCCGTGCGTGCGGATCGTCTCGATCGTGCCGTCGATCAGGCGTTGTCGGGTGTCGGCCACGGCTTCACCGTAGAGGCCCCGACAGCCGGCGACGGACGGCGCCCGGGTGCGGCAGCCGCTCCGGCGGGCCGGCGGGCAGGTACTCGAAATGCCACCACTCGTTGTCGTACACCCGATACAGGTGATGGCGCGCGCCATGCCGCTCCAGCCAGCGCGACCCCTCGAAAGGCCGCACGTCCAAGGCGGTCCCCGCGACGTGCCGGGACTCGTCCGGCGGCAGCGCCCGCAGCCGGGCCGCCGCCGGCGACCCGCTCCGGCGGACCTCCGCGGCGAACAAGCGTTCCTGTTCCCCGGCGTCCCGGTGTCCAGAGGTGAGTCCGATGAGTTCCCCGTCGTGCCATAACGCCTGCGTGCGCGCCGCGATGAACGCGGCACGGGTTGACGGCGTCAGGCCGGTGAGATCCTCGGCGGGAAAACGGACCGCCAAGGCCCATTGGCAGGCCGTACGCCGAGCCCGCCGCGGCGTGAGCACGAACGCCACCGGCAGCAGCGCCACGGCCAGCATCCGGGTAATCACCTTGTACCAACGATCACGGCGGTGTGCCCAACCGCGATCAGGACAGACGCTGGCCATTGCTACCCCCACTCCGGTCGCGCACCCGACCGCCAGCCCGCTTTTGAGCAGTTGCTCAAACCAGAGCATAGACGAGATTTGAGCAACTGCTCAAGCGGTCTTGTCGCTTGACTGTGAGGCCCGTCCGATGGGGCGCAACGCCGCCCCGGTTATGGCGTGATGAGACGTTCGGCGGGGTTACGAGTGGTGTGCATGTCCCAGCAGAGCTGAGCGACGTCGTCCGGTTCCATCGGTGACGCGTCCTCGGGCATGCCTGGCGTGCCGAGGAGCCATGCGCCGAGGGCGACGCAGCCGACGTAGATGCCTTTGTCGGCCAGCGTGCCGTTGAGGTTGAGCGCCCAGTTGCGGAGGGCGGCACCCGCGGCGCCCGAGCTGGCGGCCCACGCTGTCGGCGTGACCGCGCTGGCACCGATGGTGTACAGCACCGTGCCGGTTCCGGCCGCCAGCATCGCAGGCAGCACGGCACGGGTCGCGGTGATCGCGCCGTAGCAGCAGGCCTCGATCTGCGGCCGCAGATTCTCCGCGGTCACGTCCAGCACTCCGGTCATCCCGCCGTCGCCGACCCGTACGTACGGCGCGGAGTACTGCAACACGTCGATTCCGCCGAACTGTGTCGCAGCACTGTTCAGGGCGTCGGTCAACACGGAGCGATCGGTGACGTCGGCGGGAAACCCGGCCGCGGCGACCCCCTCGGCCGCCAGTTTCCGGGTGAGATCGCCGAGGTGTTCCCCGGAGCGGGCGATCAGCGCGACGTCGAAGCCGCGACCGCCGAACACCCTGCCGAGCGACAGGCCAAGGCGTGTTCCGGCCGCGACAAGAGCGATGGTGGGCATTTCGTTTCTCCTTGCCTCTGTGTTCGTCCGCCGACCAGGCGAGCGGAACGACGTTCACCCCAGCACCGCCGGGCGGGGCACGTCCAAGACCGACCGGGCCGGGATCGATAACCTGAAGAAATGGACGCGCTGGAAACGCGGGAACTGGCGTACTTCTCGACGGTGGCCGACGAGTTGCATTTCGGCCGCGCCGCCGTCCGCCTCGGCATCACGCAGCCCGCGCTGTCGAAGGCGATCCGGCAACTCGAACGCCGCCTTGGCGTCAGCCTGTTCGACCGCACCAGTCGCGCGGTCACGCTGACCGAGGCCGGTCAGGTGCTCGCCCGCGAGGCGCCCGCGGCGCTGGAGGCGGTCATCGCCGCGACCGTGCGGACGCAGCGGGCCGGCACCCCTCGCCTGGTCCTGGCCATGAAACCCGGCGGCGACGCCGGCCTGCTTCCGGCCCTCATCACGGCCTATGAACGCGAACGAGGCGTGCTGCCGATCGAGGTGGTCTTCGGCGCCGACCGCGCACGCATGCTGCGCGAAGGCCAGGCCGACGCGGCGCTCCTGTACACGCCACCCGACGACCTGCGCGGTCTGGACACCGAAACGTTGCTGTGCGAAGCAGCGGTCGCCGTGCTGCCCGCGTCTCACCCAAGCGCACACCGGGCAGAACTGTGCATGGCCGATCTCGCGGGCGAAAACCTGCACCAGCATCCCTCCGGCACCGGCGCGCAGAGCAGCATCAGCGAACTGATGCACCTCATCGCACTGGGCCGCAAGGTCGCCGTGCTGCCCGAGTCGCTGACCAAACCCCTCCGCGACGACCTGGCCGCCATTCCCGTGACTGACCTCCCGTCAAGCGTTCTCGCGCTCGCTTGGCCCGCGCACAGCACATCCCCTTCTGTCGCAGCTCTCGCCCGAGCTGCCGGAAGCGTTGCGCAGCAACAGGTCCGCTACGAAATCTAGGCCACGCCCATCGACTCGCCCTCGAACAGCGACCGCGAACCCACGCCCCGGTGTCGCCTGCACCTGGTCCCGCACTTCAGAACAAGCACGGCCTGATGGCTCGCGACCGGCGATCTTCCGCCGGGGCGCGGAGCAGCTCTAGGCTTGGCCGAGGTAGCGTGGCGGGTCGGCACTATTGGGGCGGGTCGGCATGAAAAGCGTTGGCCAAGAAGAGTTGGGGACCGTGCGCCTGCGGTGGGCGGGCGTGCTTGTGTGCGTCACCGGCGTCGCGCTGTTGAGAGCCGCTGACACCGCGCCCGTCCGACCCTCTCCGCGCCCGGCTCCCGCAGCGGCTGTCTCGTCGGGTATGCGACTAGGGACGGCCTGCACAACGACCCGTTGAAGCCATCCATCCGCAGCGAGCTCAAGCGGACTGCCGTCCCAGTACGTTCTCCGGCACCGGCAACGCCGCATGTGACGGGTACGAGGCGACTGTCAAGTCCTGCCTACGTGTTCGCCCTTGACGGCAATGCTCCAGCAAGCACGATCGACGCTCAGGCGTGCGGGCACTCGCAGCAGCTGACTTGGCGAAGCGGACCGACGTCATCGCCGCGTTCGCGGCGCTCCTCGGGGCCATGGTTGCGGCAGGCGGGGGAGGGGCGTGGCCTGGTGCGCGTATGCAGCCGAGTCGGGCCAGCTCAAGGAGCTGAAGAATCGTGTCGGAGAGTGGACCGGCCAGGCATCGAAATCTCTTGATCTGCATGACGTCGAGAAGCTTCTTGCCATCCTGGTCGACATCGAGTACGCGGCAGCATCATTGCGACGGTCTTCAGGGCCAGGAATGTGGCCCAGTCTGGGACTCCGCGCTTTCCTTCAATCCGTGACGGTGAGTCATTCGATGGCGTGAGCCGTGCTTCCTGGATTTGCTTGGCCTGATCAGCGTGGCGTTCTTCGGTTGATTTGTAAAGTGTCTCGGACGAGCCTTTGCGGCACGTCTTGACAGTCCGCCGCTCAGCGCGGACGGTGAGGTTGGCCGACTATCGGCCGGAATCCCGTTCCTCGTGTGGGATAATTCGGAGGTCAACGAATGCAGTCGAGAGATCTGGCCATGCCCGCCTTTCGCGGTGCGCCTGTCTCCGGGGTGACGCACCAGCGGTCGGCCGCAGTCACCGTGCGGCTGGTCGCGATAAACCCGGAGCGCTTCAGCATGGCGCTCGCCTACCTGGCAGCCACTGTGGATCGGCACTTCCGGGGCGCCGCGATTGTGGAGCAGTTCGTCTACGACAGCGAGGACATGCGGCACCGCGGATTCGATGTCGCGCTGGCTGTCTCGGACATTCTCCAGGATTCCCCGGACTTCGTCGGGTTGTCCTGGTACTCCTGGAACGACAGCCTGGTCCGGCACATCGCCCGGCTGGTCAGGGAATTGCTGCCGGACACCACGTTGATCATCGGCGGTCCTCAGACCAGGACCGTGTTCGAGGCCGATCTCGCCGCGTTGCCCGTGGGCACGGTATTGGTGTTCGGCGAGGGCGAACACACCATCTGCCAGGTCATCGACGGCGTCCTGGAGCACGGCGGCGAGGTCGGTGAGCTGCCGGTGGGCAGCGGCCTGGTCACCGCGGGCGGCATCCGCCGAGGCGGCTCTCGCACGGCGGCGCTGCATCCGCGGACGCTGCCGTCACCCATTCTCACCGGTCATCTCCGGGAGCCGTCCGGAAATCGGCTTCCGTCTTATTCTACTACCCGCGGGTGTGTTTTCCGTTGTTCGTTCTGCGCGTGGCACGACGGCCTCGGCGAACGGTTGTTCCCGCTCGACCAGGTGCTGGCCGAACTGGACTTGATCGCTGCCAGAAATTACGAGATGGTGTGGTTCACCGACACTATCTTCGGCCGAGATGCAGAACGCGGCCGAGCCATCCTGGAGCATTTGTCCGGCTGGGGCGGACGGACGAAGTTCGGCTTCGAGATGCATGCCCAGTTCCTCGATCCGGACCTTGTGGACGACCTGGCGAAACTGCCGATCGACTTCGCCGCGATCGGTGTGCAGTCACTCGCTCCGGGAGTGCTGAGATTGTCCAAACGCAGCCCGAAGACACAGAAGCTGCACGACGCGATCGAGCTGATGTACACGCGAATGCCCGACCGGAGCGTGATTCACATCGATCTGATCTTCGGGATGCCGGAACAGACCCTGGACGACTGTGTGCAATCCGTCGCCGAATTGCTGGCGCGGTACCCGGACGCGACGTTGTTCTGCTCGATGCTCCAGCTCATCCCGGGCACGGCTTTCGAGCACTACCGCAGGGAACCGGGCTGGATCTGTCTCCCTCCGGAAGGCGACTACGAGGTCGTCAAGACCCCGACGTTGAGCGATGAGGACCTGCTCCGGATACGGGATCTCCTGGTCGGCTTGGACGCGATGTGGCTCGGCCGCCGGGATGACAACGCCGGTCTGCGGCTGAGCGCGGAACAAGCCGAATCCGTTGGGCACGCGTTGCGGGGCACCCGGTTCCACTCCTGCCCGACCGCGTACCGGCAGGGCCTGATGTCCTGGAAGGACGTGGAAAAGCCCGGGCAGGACCTGATCCGGTCCTACACCTGACCGAGACCGGCCGGCAGGATCGGCAGCACGAGGTGGGACGGGTGCGTCCGGCTGTGGTGCACCTGGTTCACCGCTCGGCCCCGAGGGTTCAGGTCGAACCGGGGGAAGTTGCTGCCGGCCACTTCCAGCCGGATCCGGTGACCGCGGCGGAACACCGCCGCGGTCGGCCCCACGTCGATCCGGACCTCGTGGACACGGCCTGGCGTCAGCGGGCGCGGGTCGGTCAGCGAGTCGCGGAACCGGGCTCGGACGATGCCGTCGCAAAGGATCTCGGCGCGGCCATCCGGCCAGACGTCCACGAGCTTGGCGGTGAAGTCAGTGTCCACAATGGACGAGGAAGCGTACAGCACCAGTGTCACCGGGCCGATCACCGTCACCGGTTCGACCAGCCTGGCCGTCGTGTAGCAGAGGACGTCCGGGCGCGCTTCGATCACGCGCTGGTCCATCGGCCCGCAGTCGGCGCCGGTGAGCATTCCGGCCGTCAGCGTGGATCCGCCGCACGTGGGAACCGGGTCGCCGGGATCGTGCCGGAACGTGTCAGCGGGTTCGTCCGAAGGCGCCGCGGTGGTCAGCCCGCCCTCCGCGAGTCCCGCGGAACCCTTGCTGTGCAAGAAGAACCGGGCGGGCGTGCTCTCCGGCGGCGGCCAGTCGGCGAAGCCGTGCCACTGGTCGATGCCCATGACGAACAGCAGCACGGGCGGGCCGCCGGACGGCGGGCCGTACCGCAGGTGCTCGTCGAACCAGCCAAGGTGCAGGCCGGTGAGATCGACGGCTTCCTCTCCCGCCCGCGGGCCGTAGCTCCGTTGCGGGAAAGAACCGGACATCATGCAGTGGGACCACGGGCCGACGACCAGCTTCTGCGGAACTCCTTGCCGGCGCATCCCCGCGTAATTGGCGATCGTGCCGGCGACGAAGATGTCGTACCAGCCGCTGATGTTCAATGCCGGCGCCCGGACGTCGGTGTAGCGGTCGCGGACCGAGGTTGCCCGCCAATAGCTGTCGTAGGACGGATGGGCCGACCACTCGCGGTAAAAGGGCGCGACGCGATCGAGCAGGTCCGACAATGGCCCGGGATCCCGGTAGGCGTCGTCGATCCGCGCCACGGCCCGCTCGACGGCAGCTCGAAGGCCGGGGTCGGACAGCGGCGGCAGCGCGAGGTCCGCGAGCACCCAGCGCAGGCAGAAGCCGAGCTGGAAAGCGCCGCCCTGATAGGTCCAGCCCTCGTAGAAGTCGCTGGACGTCGCGTGCGGGGCGATCGCGCGCAGACCGGTCGAACCGCTCGCCGCGGCCTGCCACTGCACGGCCCCTTCGTACGAACTGCCGACCATCCCGACCGCGTCGCCAGCCCACGACTGCTTGCCGATCCACTCCACTGTGTCGTGCCCGTCGGCGGCCTCGTCCCGGTAGGGCCGGAACACGCCGGGCGAGTCCCAGCGCCCGCGGACGTCCTGCACGAGGAGGTTGTAGCCGGCGTCGACGATCCGTCCGAGATCGGCCGGACTGCCCGGCGGGTACACGGACTTGCCGTAGGGCGTGCGCCGCAGCAGGGTGGGCAGCGGCCCGCGACTGTCCATTCGGTACAGATCGGCGCGCAGGGCAGTACCGTCCCGCATGGGTATGCGCAGGTCGCGCTCGACGCGCATGAGTTCCTCCGGAAGTCCCCCGCGGAGCCCGTCGTCCGCTGACGTCCGAACGTAACATCGCTGCCGGGATGCCGCCCAGAGGCGAACATGCCTTGACACGTCGTTGAATCCGGCGTTGTGACAGGTGCCGGAGCAGTCGTTTTCCATGCTTGGCTGCCCGGCTGAGGGCGAACCAGGAGCGGAGGTTCGCGCCAGTAGGAACAACCGGGTGCGATCGACGCTTCAGAGTCGGCTGACGAGGTGCGATCCCTTGGCGCTGGACACGAAGCGGGCACCGGCTCGGCTGCGCCGATCGCGCCAGGCCGTCCTGCCGGGCGGACCGTTGATCCGGCCAGGCGCGGCCGGAGACGGAGCATCGGCGGGGAGCGCGGTGAATGCGATGTGCAGGGGCAAGCTTTCGGCCCGGCTGGTCAAAGCTCTGCCTCGATCCGGATCATCCCCGACGGTTCATGCCCGAAAGGCCGCGGAGATTCTCAGACCTCCGAATCCAGGCCGCAGCGGACCGCCATTCGTCCCGCGCGGCCCAGGTTTCCCGTTCGCGTCGGCGAAGACGATCGTTGGCGAGTGGTTGCGCGGATCGCCGTTGTGCGGTCGGCGAAAAGCGGGACAGGCCAGTCGCTCCGGCTGCGCCGTATCGGTGTCCGCCGCAGCGACGATGGCGGCTCTCGCGGCTCCGGTCGCGAGGACTGCGGAGATGACCACCCGCGCCGATGACCCGCGAGCACGCTAGCCGCGTGGCCGGATCGACTGATAACGTTCGTTTTTCCGGGCTAGAACGCGAAACAGGGGATTTGCATGCGCTCGTTTCTCGGACGGATCAGTTTCTTCTGCGCGGCGATGATGGGCGCGGCTGTGGTTTCCGCGGTGCCCGCGGGAACCACCGAGGGAGCGGTGCAGGGATTGGGCGACCTGATTCACGGCTGGGAAGTCCAGTCGAGCGCGGTCGCGACCGAACCCGGGGAAACAGTGTCGCGGCCGGAATACTCCACTGCCGGATGGCTGCCGATTTCTCAGCCGGAGACGGTGATGGCGGCCCTGCTGGAAAACGGCAAGTATCCGGACATTTTCAAGTCCGCCAATCTCGCGAAGGTTCCCGCCGGGCAATTCCAGGCGAACTGGTGGTATCGCGACGAGGTGACCGTGCACCCCGCACCGGGCACGCACCAGTTCCTGGTGATGCACGGGGTGCTCGGCCGGGCCAACCTGTGGGTCAACGGCAGGAAAGTAGCGGACCAGACCCAATTGCAGGGTGCGTACTCACGACTCGAGTACGACCTCACGCCATTGCTGCGCGACGGCCGGAACGTCATCGCACTCGACGTTTTCCGCAATGACAGCGAAAGCGAGTTCGACGAGTCGTCGAGTGGCGAAAACCGGCCGCGTCAGCTGACGCTCGACATGGTCGACTGGAATCCGCGCGCACCGGACTACTGGACTGGAATGCAGTTCGCGCCCGAGTTGGTGGAAGACGGCGCCGTGTCGGTACGCAATGCGCATGTGTTGCAGAACAACGCGTCCGACCTGCGCTGGTCGGACCTGACCGTCAAGGTGGACCTGCGCAACAACACCGGTGCCGACCAGACGATCAACCTGTCCGCCGCCATCTCCGGGCCGGGCGCACTCCTGCTGAGCCGTCGGGAGGTGACGATACCCGCGCACACCACGCGGGCGGTATCTCTCCCGACCAGCCGGCTGCAGCATCCCAAGGTGTGGTGGCCGTACCAGATGGGTGCGCAACCCATGTACCGCATGGAGGTTCTCGCGCGCTCCGGTTCGTCGATCGCCGACAGGCAATCGGAAGATTTCGCCGTTCGCACGGTCACCTCCGCCCTGACGCCCGTCGTCGCGGGCAAGACGCTGGCACCGCGGGGGTATCGCCAGTTCGCGGTCAACGGCGTGCCGTTCGTGGTCCGCGGCGGCGGCTGGTCGCAGGACATGTTCCTGCGCTACTCCGCGAAGAACACCCAGGACCAGCTGGGCTACATCACGGCCATGGGGCTGAACGCCATTCGATTCGAAGGCAACTTCCCGCCGGACGACATGTTCCGGCAGATGGACCGCATGGGCATACTGGCCATGCCGGGCTGGCAGTGCTGTGACAAGTGGGAGCATCCGGGCTGGGACGACGTCATCCGGGCCAGCGCCGCCAATCAGGCGGCGAACGTGGCCGCCCGGCTGCGGGACCACCCGAGCGTTCTCGCGTTCCTCCAGGGGAGCGACAACGAGCCCGACCCCGGCAAGGAAGCGATCTTCCTCGACGGATTCAGGGCGGCGGACTGGTCTGTTCCCCAGATCGCGTCGGCCGAGTACAAGGCTTCCGCCCAGCTCGGGCAGGCCGGTGCGAAGGAGGGGCCGTACAACTTCGCGCCGCCTTCGTACTGGTGGAACAGCGGTCCTGTGATGAACAAGGGCGACGACTACACCAACGCCGGAGGCGCGTTCGGGTTCAATACCGAGTCCAGTCCCGGATCGACGATCCCCACACTCGACTCCCTCAACCGGTTCCTCGCCCCGGCCGAGCAGAAAGACGTGTGGGACACCAGTTCGACGAACGGGCGGACCAGCGGACCGGACATCTTCCACACGAGCCGATTCAACCCTTACACGGCTGTCGGCCGGCTGGGAAAGTACAACACCGCGCTGTGGAACCGTTACGGGCACTGGACGGACATGGCCTCGTATCAGCGGATCGCCCAAGCCGGCGGATACGAGGTGACCCGCGCGCAATTCGAGGCATACCTGGGCCACTCGAAGGACCCGGCCAATCCCAGCACGGGGTTGATCTACTGGCAGATGAACAAGGCCTGGCCGTCTTTGCAATGGGAACTCTACGGATACGACTTCGACCAGCCCGGCGTGTATTTCGGTGCGCAGAAGGCGAACGAACCCGTGCACGTCATGTACGCCTATGACGACGGTTCGGTGAAGGTGGCGAACCTGACCGGGCAGACGCAGACCGGGCTGCGGGCCACCGCGGAGGTCATCGACGTCAACGGCACGGTGCGGGATTCCCGGCAGGCCGTGGTCCCCGCCGTGTCGACGCAGGACGTGCTGACTGTGCTCAAGCCGACGGTGCCCGCGGACGTGTCGTCCACGTACTTTCTCAGACTGGTGCTGAGCCAGGGCGACCGCGTGGTGAGCCGGAACGTGTACTGGCTGTCGGCCAAGCCCGACCAGGTCGACTACGCCAAGACGATCGGCGACCCGGGAGGCGCCGAGTTCCAGCCCGGCGGCTACGCCGACCTGACCGGGTTGCGGGATCTGAGACCGGCGCAGGTCAACGTCGGCGCACAGACCCGGGAGGACGGTGCTGACCTCGTGACGACTGTGACGGTGCGCAACGTGTCGGGCCGGGCGAGCGTGGGATTCATGCTGCGGGCGGATGTCCGCCGAGGCGCCGGCGGCCGCCTCCAGACCGGCGACAACCAGGTCCTGCCGATCCAATGGAGCCAGAACGACCTGACTCTGTGGCCAGGCGAGGTCCAGACGATCACCGCCCGGTATTCGGCCAGGCAACTGCGGGGTGCGCGGCCCGTGGTGACTTTGGCCGGGTGGAACGTCGCCGAAGTCGTGGTCGCGGGATGACGCGGCGCCGATAGGCACCGGCCGCGTTTGTGCAACTGCGGAGAGGCCGCAGTTGCACAAACGGGAGCCGAGCAGTCACGACGATCCGGCTGGGCCGCGCCGGGTCTCCGAACGGAGGGGTCTGAAGTGGACGAGCGGAAAGCCGTGCCGATCGGGATCCGGATAGGCGTTCTCGCCGGCAGGCATCCCGAATCCCCGGCGGTCATCAGCGTCGCCCGTGATGGCACGGAACAGGTCCTGGCCTGGTCGATGCTCGAGCGGCGGAGCAACGTCGCGGCGAGACTGCTGGCGCGGCAGGGGGTGGACGGCCGATCCCTGGTCGCGCTTCTGCTGCCGGCGGGCCTGAACCACGTGATCGCCACCGTCGCGGTGTGGAAACTGGGCGGTGTCGTGCTGTCGTTGGACCCGGACGCCACCGACACCGAAATCGCCGCCCTGCTCGAGACGGCGAGACCCGCGTTCGTCGTCTCCGATTCGGCGACCGACGCGTTTCAGGGCGTGCACGTCATCCGGCCGGACCAGCTGCGATCGGAGGCGGCTTCGGCGGATCCGTTGCCAGACCAGGGAATCCCGCGCTCGGCGCACGCGACCGGAGGCAGCACTGGCAGGCCGCGGATCATCCTTCGCGACTCAGCGTGGATGTACGGCCGAGAAGTGACCGCGTCGGCCCGCGAGCTCAGCACGGGCGTGCGGGTCGGCCAGACGCAACTCGTGATGCTGCCTCTGCACCACGGGGGATTCACGAAGCTGTACAACGGCCTCGCGCTCGACCACAAAATCGTCCTGATGGAACGGTTCGCACCGAAGCTGGCCGCGGAGCTGATCGTGCGGCACCGCGTGGCGTACTTCGTCACGGTGCCGGTCTGGATGCGCAGGTTGCTGGCCGTGCCTGGGTTCGACGCCATGGATCTGAGCAGCGTCACCACGGTCCACCAGAGTGCGGCCGGTTGTCCGGACGACCTCAAACTCGCCTGGTTCAAGGCTTTCCCGCCGGAGACCCTCCACGAGGGATACGGCGGTCAGGAACGGATCGGCACGGTGTGGATCCGCGGCGACGAATGGCTCAGGCACCGGGGCAGCGTGGGCAGGCCGGACGGATGCCGAGTCCGGATCTACCTCGACGACGGCGAACTGGCGGCCGCCGGCGAGACGGGCGAGATCTTCCTCAAGACACGGGGAGCCGGGCAGCCGACCTACTTCGGCCCCGGCCCGAGGCTGCCGGAACGGGACGGCTACCTGAGCCTCGGCGACGCGGGTTTCCTCGACGACGACGGATATCTGCACGTGGTCGGCCGCCGCGCGGAGATGATCAACGTCGGCGGAGTGAAGGTCTACCCGGCAGAGGTCGAGCACGTGCTGCTGGGGCACGAGGGCGTCGCGGACGCGGCGGTCGTCCACCGCGACCACGCGTACCTGGGGCAAGCGGTGCACGCAGTGGTGGTTCCCGTCCAGGAGAATCGCCCGCCGACCCCGTTGGACCTGAGCGACCACTGCCGCGGCCGGCTTTCCGCCGCGAAGGTTCCCGTCTCGTACGAATTCGTGTCCCAGCTCGGCTACAGCGATGCAGGCAAGTTGCGTCGCCAGGCGCTGTCTCCCGACGTGCGCCGCACTTGAGCTCGCCGGAACAAGCGAAGTAGCCTGACGCGCGATGCCGCCGGCCCCGCCGGTGAAGATCGCTGCGGCGCGGTATCCGAGATGTGGCGGGGTCCGGATGCGCCCGCCGCACTGCCGTCGACCGGCAGCACCGGACAGAACGTTCGTGGATCACCCGCCGAGTGCGGCTGCCGACGATTTCAAGGACGGACATGACCGAACTGACCGAGCAGCTTTCCGCCGAGCTGAGCACTGCCCTCACCACGGAGGCGATGGCGGTGCAACGGTACACATACTTCGCCCGGATCGCGGAGATCGAAGGGCACCGCGAGATAGCCCAGCTGTTCACCGAACTCGCGGAGACCACGTCGTGCGTGGCGCACGGCCACCTGGATTTGCTGCAGCCCATCGCCGATCCCGCCACCGCCCAGCCGATCGGCGACACCCGGCTGAACCTGGCGTCGGCGCTGGCCGGCGGCCTGCGAGACGCGGACGAGCACTACCCGAGACGGACCGCGGCGGCCCACGCCGCCGGGTGCGCCGATGTCGCCAGCTGGCTGACCAGCCTGGCGGCGCTGAAACACACCCACGTGGCCAGGATCAACGACGCGCTGGCGACCGTCACCGCGGTGGCCGGCCAGGGGAGCGCGACGGAATGACGACCGAGCGGGTATTCGAGCACGAGCGGGCAGCCGCTTACGACGCCTCCTCCATCGTGATCTTCTCGGGGCTGTCGGCGGTACGGCGCAATCCGTCGATGTACGTCGGCTCGACCGGCGCGGAAGGTCTGCACCAGCTCGTTTCCGAACTCGTCGACAACGCGGTCGACGAGTGCACTGCCGGCTATTGCCGGAACCTGTCGGTGATTCTGCACGAGGACGGGTCCTGCACGGTCGAGGACGACGGCAGGGGCATCCCCGTCGATTCGCATCCCCGCACCGGGAAACCCGCTTGCGAAGTCGTGCTCACCACGCTGCACAGCGGCGGGAAATTCGGCGGTGTGACGTACCGGGAGACGGCCGGCCTGCACGGCGTCGGGCTGAGCTGCGTCAACGCTCTGTCGGAGTGGTTGCGGCTCGATATCTGGCGGGACGGTGCGCATCACCGGCAACGCTTCAGCCGCGGCGAGCCGGTCCAGCCGCTGACCGTCGGCGGACCGTCGGCCAAGCGCGGCACGCGCATCCGGTTTCGGCCCGACCCGGGGATCTTCCGCGATCCGGTGCTGTCCGCCGAGGCTGTCGAGCGGAGGCTGGCGGAGATCGCCTTCCTCCACCCGGACCTCTCGGTCGGCCTCACCGACGAGCGCACCGGCGAGACACAGGTCATCCGCAACACCGGCGGCGTGCGCGGGTTCGTCGAGCACCTCAACCGGGACGAGACGACCGTGCACCCGGAACCGGTCACGGTGGCCGGCCGGAACGCGGAGTGGGAGTTCGAAGTCGCCTTCCAGTGGACCGAGGGCTACGCAGAACAGATCCGCAGCTTCGTCAACACGGTCGCGACCGATCAGGGCGGTTCGCATGTGGACGGTCTCCGGGCCGCGCTGGCGTCGGCCGTCACCGGGTTCGCCGCCGAGTGCGGGATGCTCGACACGGCATCCGGTGAGACCGTGACGACGATGGACGTCCTGGAAGGACTGTGCGCCGTGCTCGCGGTCCGGATGCGGGACCCGAAGTTCGACGGGCAGACCAAGAAACGGCTGCAGAGCCCCGAAGCGTTCCAGTTCGTGCGCGACGGCGCGCAGCGTGGCCTGGCCGCCCGGCTGGCGGCCGACGAGAGTCTCGGCAGGACGGTCGCGGGCCGGGTCCTGGACGCGACCCGTGCCCGGCTGGCCGCCCGGCTGGCCGGCCGCACCGCGCGCTTCCAGCAGCGTGAGCTGAAGATCGACTACGACGTGTACCGCAGGCAGTTCGGCATCCGCTCCCGCGACTGGCACGACTCCTGCTCGTGGATCACCGACGAAGGGCTGTTGGCGGCGCACGCGAAGTTGTACGACGTCGAACCAGACTCCCGGATGCTCGACGTGTGCTGCGGAAGCGGAGTCGTCGGGGACGCCTTCCGCGGCAAGGCGGGCGAGACGGTCGGCCTCGACATCACGCCGGAGATGGTCAAGCTGGCCGCCCAACGGCTCGACCGGGTCCGCCTGGGCACCGTGTACGACTTGCCCTTCCAGGACGGCGAATTCGACATCGTGGTCAACCGCGAGGTGCTGCACCTGCTGCCCCGGCCGGAGCAGCCCCTCGCCGAGATCCACCGGGTGCTGCGGCCGGGCGGGCAGTTCGTCGTCGGCCAGATCATGCCCTACTCCGACGTGGACGCCTTCTGGATGTACCGGATCTTCAAGAAGAAGCAGCCGCTGCTGTTCCAGATGTTCCGCGAACAGGACTTCCGGCAGCTGCTGCTGGACGCCGGGTTCGTCGACCTGCGGATGGAGGAGTACTTCCTGGTCGAGTCGATCGACAAATGGATCGACACCCACGAGACGACCGCTGCCAACCGCCTGGAGATCTACCGGTTGTTCTACGAGGCGCCCCTGGAAGTGCGGCAGGCCCATCCGTTCGAGGTGCTGCCGGACGGCTCGGTGCGCGACCAGTGGCGATGGTGCGTCTACTCCGCGAGGAAACGCGGCTGACGTGACGGTCCAACCCGGCGCCGGCCCGGCCCTCGGCGACGATCTGAGCTCCCGGCTGCGCGTGCTGCGGGCCGCGCGGGGGCCGGCGATCCCCGATTTCCGGGAGCGGGTGCAGGAGCTGATCGTCGTCGCGTCCAGTTCCCGAGGCGGGTCCAGCATGGTCGCCGAGACCCTGCGGGCGTGCCGGTCGCTCATCCACCTGCGCGCTGAGATCAACCCCTTCCTTCGGCTCGCGGGCTTGGCCTCGGCCGGCGACTCCGACCAGCTCACGGCGGCGGACTTCTGGTCGCTGTCCGACCAGGAGCGGGCCGACCTCGCCGACGGACTTGCGCTCGACGCGGGCTGCGCGTCGAGCGCGGTCGAGAGCGACGAGCGGTTCGCGTTGGACGTGGCGTGGCGGTTCGTCGTCCAATGGCCCGAACTCGCCGTCGATCCTCTGCTGGTGGCGCGGACCGCCGCGGCCGAACTGGCTGCCTGCCGCGCGCCGGACGGCGGGCACGACGACGCGAGGTTCCAGCTCCGGTTGCTCGACGCGCTCGCCCGGCAAGGCGTGACGGTGAACCCGCACTTCTACGACCTGCCGCGAGCCGCGCTGCGCGGCCGGGGATTCCCGGTGCCGTCCGGCGCGCCCGGCGGGCAGCTGATCGAAGAGCCGCCGTTCGTGCTGACCAAGCCGTGGCACTGGGCGGACGCCGCCGATGTCTCCGCGAAACCGTTGGTGATCAAGACCCCCAGCAACGCGTACCGGATGGGTTTTCTGCGAGCGTTGTTCCCGCAGGCGCGGATTCGCGTGCTGCACATCGTTCGCAACCCGGGCGCCGCGATCAACGGGCTCTACGACGGCTGGCGATACGGCGGTTTCCACGCGCATCGCATGTCCCCGCCGCTGCGCATCGGCGGATACGACGACAGCGAGTGGTGGAAGTTCGACTTGCCGCCGGGGTGGCGGGACTACACGGCCGCTCCGCTGCTCCGGGTCTGCGGGTTTCAGTGGCTCTCAGCGCACCGTGCCGTGCTGGCCGACGCCGCCGCGAACAGGCGGGACCGTCTGGTGGTGCGGTTCGAGGACCTGATCCGCGGCCCGCACAGCCGGGTCGCGGCCTTCGAGCGGATCGCCGGCTGGCTGGGGGTGCCGTTCGACACGGAGTTCCAGCGGACGGTCACAGCCGGCATCGAACCCGTGGTGGCCACCGCCCCGCCCGGTCCGAACCGGTGGCGCGCGCGGGAGGAAGCGATCACCCAGGCGATGGGGGCGGATGTGATGGCGATGGCGCACCAGCTGGATTACCTCGATGTCGGCAGCTGGATCTGAGCGACGCCGGATCGTCAGTCGACGAACTCGTTTGTCGCGTCATGGTGATGCGGCAGACAGTAAGGCGGCTCCAGCAGAGTCCGCTGGGCGGGCGTCAGCGAGGCGCGCAACTCGTCGGACCAGTCGAGGTAGACCCGGCTCCACGCCAGGTGGCCCGGCGCGTACTTGAACAGCAGGGTCCGCCGCTCGTGTTCGGCGAACCACGGGTGAGTGCCGTGCAGCAACGCGTTGTTGAACACGACGACGTCGCCGGCCCGCAATTCCACGTGGTGCACGCTTTCGTGCCGGTGGTCCCATCCGGTCGGAGCGGGGAAGTTGCTCTTGTGACTGCCGGGAACACAGACGAAACCGCCTTGTCCGGCGCCCATGTCGGTCAACGCCCAGCTGACGGTGACGATGCCGCTCGACATCCGGCCGTTCCGGAACGTGTAGAACTCGGACTGGTCGTGTGCCTCGCACGCGCCGCCGTGCAACGGCAGGCCGCTTGTGCCGGAACGCATCCTGATGCCGTAGTAGCGGTCCAGCCGCATCCGCTTCTCGAACAGATCGGTCAGCAGGGGGTGCACGGCCGGGTGGTCGAGCAGCTCGCGGAACGCCGCCGACCAGGCCAGGTAGCCGGAGAACAGCTGCCCGGCGAAGTCGTCGCCGGGCACGGGCAGCCGCTGCTCGTCGATCGCCCGGTTGAGCTCGGCGAGCGTGTCCGCGTCCAACGCTCGCCGGACGACGATGAAGCCCTGCAGATCGAACAGGTACCGCTGCTCATCGGTGAACACTGTGGACTCCGTTCTCCTGTTGTCACGCGGAAACGAGTTCTTCGGCGCACTGCTTGCCGCGCATCACCGCGTCGTCTGAGTTGATGTAGCGCCACTCGCCGAACCGGCCGGCGCACAACACTCCATAGCGTTCCAGAGTTTCGGTGATGTGCTTCCTGGCCGCCGAGGCGTTGAGCGTCTGGATCGGGTAGGCGCGGTCGACGGAGACGGTACTCCGGGCTGACGGCCGTACGCCCCGGTCGACGATTCCCATGTCGCCGACAGCGGTTCGCACTTGTTCGGCCAGGTCGGCGCCGTCGAGCGGTTTGTAGTCGGAGTAGGAGATTTCGGCCTGCACCGCGAACCGGCCGGAGGCCCGCAGGCGCGCGGACGAATTGGAATTGAGAACCAGCTTGTGGAAGCAGACATCCGGATCGGCGGAGTAGATCCGGTGGAACGTCGAGTAGTCGCCTCCGTCGAACACCAGGTTCACCAGTTTCAAGGAATTCCAGCGCAGTTCGGCCGCGGCCTGACGACAGCAGTCGGGCAGATCCGCGCACCTGCGGACGAGTTCGTCGAGCGGCATCGTCGACACCAGCCGGTCCCAGTCCAGCCGCACCCCGTTCTGGGTCACCAGGGTGCGGTGGCGCAGGTCGACGGTGCGCACCTCGTGGCCGGGACGGACCCGGTGGCCGATCTTGTCCGCGATGCCCGCGAACAACTCGAAGAAACCGCCCGCGGCCGGGTAGCGGACGGTGGCGTTGGGGAATGAGCGGAAGTCCTGCGGGCGCAACGCGCCGGCGACGATGGCGGCGGCGTCTGGCGTGACCACGCGGCCGGCCGTCCAGGCGGTGGCGATGTCGGACAGCGGGTGTGCCCAGACCTTCTCGTTGTACGGACGCAGGAAGTGCGAGGCGATGCCGGTGCCGAACGACGTCTCGATCCAGTCCAGCATGGACTGCGGCGTGCTGGGCGGCCGCCGGGCGGCCTCGAACAGCCCGGCGAGGCAGTCCTGGACCACGTCCGACGGCAGGCCGTGCAGGTGGCTCTGGAACGGATAGCGGACGAACGTGCCGTGCGAGTACACCCATGCCTGCCGCGGCTGCTGGTGGATTCCGGGGCGGCACCACTGATCCAGCAGTTCGCGGACGTACTCGTGCTTGGTGAAGAACGCGTGCCCGCCGAGGTCGAACACCGCGCCGCCGAGCTCGAACGACCGGCAGAGGCCGCCGGTCCCGGCGGCCGATTCCAGCACCAGGAATTCGCGATCGGTCCGGTCGAGGTGGAAGGCGGTGCTCAGCCCGGCCGGGCCGGCGCCCACGATGATGATCACGTGTCGGTCTCCAGACGGTGGGGCAACACGGCGCGCTCGGCGAAGAGCGGCGCTACGGCGTCGCTGATTGTGGTCGACACGGGAACCCGCTGGCTACCATCGGCGAACTTGCTTCGCACGGCTCCGCCGCGGTCGGCGGACGGAGACCACAGTGGACAATCGAGTTGGGCGAGGGGGCCGTGGTGCGGGTGCTCGTGACAGGTGCGGCGGGGTTCATCGGCAGCACGCTTGCCGACCAGTTGCTGCGTGACGGCCATGAGGTCGTCGGAGTGGACTGCTTCACCGACTACTACGACCCCGAGCGCAAACGTGCCCACATCGCCGGCGCGTTGCGCCACCGCGCGTTCGAACTCCGGGACGAGGATCTGGCCGGTTGCGGGCTGGCCGCGGCGCTGCGGGGCGTGGACGTGGTCTACCACCTGGCCGGCCAGCCGGGTGTGCACGGGTCATGGGGGAGCGGGTTCTTGTCGTACCAGCAGCGGAACATCCACGTGACCCAGCTCCTGCTGGAAGCCTCGACGGCATCGGGCGTCGAGCGTTTCGTGTACGCGTCGAGTTCTTCGGTCTACGGGGAGATCGACCTGCCTTCGGTGACCGAGAGTTCGCCGACCGTGCCACTGAGCCCTTATGGGGTAACGAAACTGGCGGCCGAACAACTTTGCCGCCTGTACGCACGGGAACGCGGCGTGCCGGTGGTGGCACTTCGCTACTTCACGGTGTACGGCCCCAGGCAACGCCCCGACATGGCCGCGTCACGGTTGATCGCGGCAGCGCTTTCCGGCGGGACGTTCCGGCTGTTCGGCGACGGCAGCCAGGTCCGCGACTTCACGTATGTCGATGACGTGGTGGCGGGCACGATCGCCGCCGGCACGGTGCCGCTCCCGGCTGGCACGGTGCTGAATCTCGCCGGCGGCGAGCCAGTTTCTCTCAATCGGGTGATCGAGGTGATCGGGACGGTCGCGGGCCGGGAACCGGCGGTGCACGCGGCCGGTGCGCGCTACGGCGACGTCACGCACACCGGAGGTGTCACCGCGCGGGCGCGGGAGCTCTTGGGCTGGTCGCCGCGAACCAGTTTGGCCCAGGGTCTGCGGAAGCAGGCCGACTGGATGTCGGAACTGCTGCGCAGTTCGCCGCCGATCGTGCGGTGACCGCGCGACGGTCGAACGGCGTCGGTTTCGACTGCCGAGGCAAGCCGCCGGTGCTTCGGGACTGCTAGGTTCGCCCCATGGATCTGCAGCGGCGGGACTACGAACGGCTCAAGCGCGCGGCGGGCGCGGATGTGGTGCGCGCGAACCTGATCACCGGTCGCGGATACACCCAGAACCGTCGGATGATCATCGAATTGGCCAGTGGCGCCACCCTGTTCGCCAAGCAGGCGACCGACGCCGCGAGCGCCGCGTGGTTGCGGACCGAGTACTCGGCGTACCGCCACCTGCGCGGCTCCTTCCTGCCGGAGCTGCTCGGCTGGGACGACGACGGCGAGTTTCCGGTTCTGCTGCTGCAAGACTTGTCCGACGCGCACTGGCCGCCGCCCTGGGACGCCGGGATGGTCGACGCGGTGCTGGCTGTGCTGGAGGAGGTGGCTGCTCATCCGGTCTTCCCCGGGCTGTCGCCGGTGCGCGAGACCGGCTTCGTACAGGCGCCCTGGGCGGAGGTCGCCGACGATCCGCGACCGCTGCTCGGCTTGGAACTCTGCAGCGAGCAGTGGCTGGAAAAGGCTTTGCCGGTGTTGCTGGACGTCGCGCATCCGGATCTGGCCGCCGGAAACGCGCTGGTGCATCTGGACGTTCGCAGCGACAACCTGTGCTTCCCGGCCGGCCGGACCGTGTTGTTCGACTGGAATCTCGCTGCGGTCGGCAATCCGGAGTTCGACGTCGCGTTCTGGCTGCCGAGCCTGAGGCTGGAGGGCGGACCGCGGCCCGAGGAGGCGGCCGCGGTGAGTCCCGGGGTGGCGGCTCTGGTGGCAGGGTTCTTCGCCAGCAAGGCCGGACTGCCCGTCATCCCGCACGCCCCCCGGGTCCGCGATATTCAGCGACGCCAGCTGGAAGTCGCGTTGCCGTGGGCGGCGCGTGCCCTCGAACTCCCTCCTCCGGACGGCGCGGCCGCCGCCGGCTGAGGCGCCGGGCGCGGGTCCGATCGCGCCGGTGCTCGCCGTGCCGGACGGCTGTCGCCGGTGCCCTCGGGCGGAAGTTCTTCCGCCGCAAGGCGAACCCGCGTGCGACTTCGCGCCGCCGGGCCGGCCGGGTGTGCGCGACCTCGGTCCGGCGGCGCGGTCGCGGTTCAGGCCGGCGATTCCCAACCGAGCGGATGCTGTGCTCTGATACCGAGAGCCGGTTTATCTGGAAGGGAACCGATCTGTGCCAACGATCCCCGTATCTCGGCTCACTGACCTGACCGTCGGCGTTCTGACCGCGTCCGGTGCGACGCGGGAATCGGCCGGAGTGGTCGCGGACTCGCTCGTCGGCGCCGATCGGGCCGGCCATGGTTCGCACGGCGTGCTGAAGCTGCCGTCCTACGTGCGGGATATCCGGGCGGGCAAGCTCGATCCCCGCGCGACGCCGACGGTCGTGGGATCGACCGCGGCGACGGCGCGGATCGACGGCGAAGGCGGGTTCGGCCACCTGGCCGCTCGGGCCGCCGCGGATCTGGCGGTGCGCAACGCCCGCGGAACCGGGCTCGGCGCGGTGGCGGTGTCGCACGCCCATCACACCGGCCGTCTCGGCGGATGGTCGGAACGCATCGCCGCACAGGGGATGATCGGCATGCTGGCGGGTGCGGAAGGGCAGCCGCCGTACAAGGTGGTGCCGCACGGCGGCCGGGCCGGCGCGCTGGCGACCAATCCGGTCAGCTGGGCGGTTCCCCGGGGACCCGGCCGGCCGCCGGTGCTGCTCGATTTCGCCACCAGCATGGTTTCCATCGGCAAACTGCAGCTCGCCCGGACCGGCGACGAGTCGGTGCCGCCCGGTTCGGTGCTGGACGCGGAGGGCAGACCGGCCGCGGACGTCGAGGCTTTCTTCGACGGCGGTTTCCTCAGCTCTTTTGGTTCCTACAAAGGGTATTCGCTCGGAGTGGTCGCCGAACTGCTCGCACTGGGGCTGAGCGACGGCCAGCGTTTCGGCGGCGCCGTCAGGTCGAGTTGCCTGTTCGTCCTGGCGATCGACCCCGCGCCCTTCCGGCCGCTGGCCGATTTTTTCGCCCACGTCGGCCGGATCGGCGACCGGATCAAGGCCACGCCCGCGGCCGATGGCTCCGAGGTGCTGTTGCCCGGCGATCCGGAGGAGCGGACCAGGGCGAAGGGCGGCGACCACGTCACGGTGGCCGACGCGACCTGGCAGGCGTTGCGGCGGCTCGGCGCGGACGTCGGCGTGAGTGCACTGGCCGACTCGTGACGACGGCGGCCCACGAGACGATCGGCCGCATCGTCCGCGAGATCGGGACCGAAGTGGTGTTCGGACTGATGGGCCGGGCGAACATGCGGATGCTGGCCGTCATGGAAGACCACGGCGTGCGGTACGTCGCGGCACGCCACGAGACGGCCGCGGTGGCCATGGCCGATGCCTACGCCAGGGCCACCGGACGGCTTGGCGTGTGTTCCGTGACGCTCGGGCCGGGCTTCACCCACTGCCTGACCGGTCTGGTCGAAGCCGCCCGTGCCGGTACGCCTTTGCTCCTCCTGGCAGGGGCCGCCCCGAGCGGGAGCGAGCACAGTGGACAGTACGTCGACCAGGGGGCGGTGTGCGCTGCCCTCGGCGTCGCCTGGCTGAACCTTGCTCGTGCGAGCGACCTTCGCGAGGTCGCGAAGAACGCGGTCCGGCAGGGCCGTCCCATCGCGGTCATGGTTGCCCCCGACCTGGAGCCGGCCGTCGACGCCGATGTCTTCGCCTCCGCCTGCGGGCCACCGGAACCCGCCGTCGCCGGCGCGGTCGGGATTGTCGCGGACATGCTCGCCGACGCGGCGCGACCGGTCGTGCTGGCGGGCAGAGGGGCGCTGGACGCCGGGCCGCAGCTGGTGACGCTCGCTGACCGGGTGGGCGCCCTGCTCGCCACCACGTTGCCCGCAGCGGGTTTGTTCGCCGGCCACCCGTTCGATCTCGGCACCATAGGAGTGCACGGCACTCCCGCGGCGGCCGAGCTGCTCGCGGAAGCCGACGTCCTGATGGCGTTCGGGACGAGTATCAGCCGTTTCACCACCTGCGGCGGCCACTTGTTCCCCGCGCTCAAGCACATCGTGCGCTGTGACACCACAGCCGCGGCACGCGTGTACGCGCCAGTGACGGAAACGATCGTGGGTGATGCGGCAGCTGTCGCGCGCGCTGTCGGAGAAGCATTGCCCGGCGGCGGAGCCTGCTCGGCCGGGTATCGGGCGGGTGGCGTCCGGGCGAGGATCGCGGCCGGTCGTGGTCCGATCGAAGGCGATCTCGGCAGCCCCGGCGTGTTCGTCGACCCGCGCAAGGCTCTCGAGTGGCTCGACCAACGGCTGCCCGAGGCGACTGCGATCGTGCCGGAGCCCAGCCATGCCAGCGGTTACGCGCTGGAGCACCTGCGCCCGCGATTCGCCCGCGGCACCGTGAGCTTGTTCGACTTCCAGTCCATCGGTCTGGGCCTGGCCGCCGCAGTCGGGGTCGCCGCGGCGTTCCCCGAGCACGTCACGGTCGCGGTGGCGGGCGACGGCGGCGTGCTGATGGCGTTGGGCGAACTGGAGACCATGGTCCGGTATCGGCTTCCGGTGCTGCTGGTCGTGCTCAACGACGCGGCCTACGGCACGGAAGTGCGGGAGCTCCAGCTGCGCGGCGAGCCGATCGCAGCCGCCACTTTCCCGGAGACGGACTTCGCCGGAACCGCGCGGGCGTTGGGCGCCTCGGGGACGACGGTTCGAGACCTGGCGGACCTCTCGGCGGTCGAACCCTGGCTGAACGATCCGGCCGGGCCGTTCGTGGTGGACTGCCGGATCGACCCGCGGCACCCGGCCGCCTGGTTCACCGCCGCGATCGGCCAGCCGGACGGATTCTTGCGAGCGCCACGGCTCGGTTTCGACCGGCCGGCGGCCGTGGGGAACGGTGGTGCGCCGTGAACATCCTGCTCGCCGGCCGGCTGGGCCGGTACGCCGACCGGGTCCTGGCCATGTCCGAGCGCGGGCACCGGCTGGTCTACTGCACGTTGCCCGCGCCGACGCAGAAGCCGCTGCCCGACGACCTGAAAGACGATTCGATCCCGCGCTACGTCCTGTCGCCGGGAACGGCGGGCAGGCGCGTGGCGCGGCTCGTGGACGAGTACGACATCGACGTGGTCTACAGCATGAAAAACGTCTGGGACGGCTCGCTCGAATTGACCGGCGAGATGCTCGACGCGGGCGTCGGAAACGTCGTACGGCACTACAAGGAGCATTTCTGCTGTCCGTCGGAACTGGAACGCCGCAGTCTCACCGAGACCGCCGGCCAGATCTACATCAACGAGGAATCGCTGGCCTACTTCCGGGACGTCTACGGCGTCGACCCCGCCACCGCGCACGTACTGGAGACCGATTTCCTGCCGGCCAGGTACGTCGGCGAAGACTTCCGGCCGAAGCTGTACGACACCGACGGCCGGCCGCATCTGCTCGTCGCGGGCGGCGTCTCGGCGACTGGCGGGCGGACCGATATCCGGGAGCTCTGCGCTACGATGATCAGGCGCGAAGTCCACGTGCACATCTACGGGGCGAAGTTCGTCGGCCCCAACGAACTCGGCGTGTGGAGCGTTGACCACGCCGAGGCGCGGGCCGCGTACGACTCGCTCACCGCTTCCGGCTACGTGCACCTGCACGGCCACGTCGATCCGCCGCGGTTCGTCGCCGAATGGTCCGGATACGATGCCGGGCTGTTGCACGTCGCCGCTTCCGGGGGGCACGAGGAACCGTTCCAGCGGATGAACCATCCGAACAGGGTTTCGCCTTATGTCGCCGCCGGTTTGCCGCTCGCCCAGCAGGACGGCAGGCAGGCGAGCGTCCGCCGCATGGTCGAGCGCGCCGGGATCGGCCTGGTCTACCGGACCTTCGACGACCTCGCCGACCAGCTGGAAGACCGGGCCGAACTGGCGAGGGCGAGCGAACGCGTCCGCGCGGCCCGGCCCGCTTTCACCTACGAGTTCCACTTGGACGAGTTGCTGGACATACTCGCGCGGTATGCCGGATAGCCCACGCAGACGGGAGGAACGCCATGGCTTCGGGCGACAGTCATTACGATCACGTCGTCTTCGTGTCCGTCGACACCATGCGCAGCGATGCCATCGGGGCCAACCCGATACCGCTGTGGCCCACGAAACACCCATCCGCCCGGCCGGTGAAAACCACGGTGCTGGACGAGCTGGCGGGCAGCGGGAGTTTCTTCCCCAACATGATCAGCGCGGCCCCGTACACGGCGGCGTCCCACGCGACGATCTTCACCGGCCAGTACCCGCTGCGCAACGGCCTGCACGAGTTCTACAACGGATCGCTGCGCGCGCCGACAGTGTTCACCTACGGCAGGCGGGCCGGCCGGCGCACGGTGATGAAAGTGGACTTCCCGATCATCCTCGGCCCGGAGCTCGGATTCACCCGCGACGTCGACGTGTACCTGAGCGAGGAGGACGACCAATTCATCGACGCCGTCGTCAGTGCGCGGTCCACCGTGGCCCTCGCGCATTTCGGCGGTGTGCACGTGCCGTACGGCTTCCACAACACCAGGTTCGGCGGCGACGCGTACCGGAAGAAGACGGCCGAGCTGGACGCGATGGTGCCCGCGGCCGTGCCGTTCGCGGATCTGCTGGTCGAAAGCTACCGCGACGCCGAGGACACCGAACTGCTCGTGCGTTACAAGCGGGCGACCCAGTACCTGCATTCGGAACAGCGGTACGACGAGCTGTTCCAGCTCTACCTCGACGGCGTGGAGCACTTCCTGACCACCCGGCTCGAGCCGTTCCTGGCGCGGCTGACCGAACGCGTGGCCGCGACCGGCCGATCCTTGCTGCTGGTGCTGTTCGCCGACCACGGCGAGGAGTTCGACGAGTATTCGAACGGGCACTTCAACTCGATGGCCGAGGGAGTCCTGCGGGTCCCGTTGATCATTTCGGGCGACGGGATCGGCCCGGCGGTGCATCTCGACCGGATCCGGACGGCCGACATCGCGCCCACCGTGATGGAGCTGGCGGGCATCACCGCTTCGGCGACGGGCTTGTTCGACGGTCAGTCCCTGGCGCCGGTGGTGCGAGGGGAAGCGGTTCTGCCCGGGGACGCCGCCGCGCTGGCCGAGGCGTACACGTCCGACCTGAACGAATTCGTGGCGTTCCAACGGGAACAGCTGAGCGGCCAGGCGCCGGGCCCGCTGGCCCATGTCCTCGTCGGGCACGCGGCATACCTGGGCGACCGGCGGGTGGTCCGGCTGACGCAGCAGTACCTGGACATGTTCCGGCAGATGAAGCCGACGAACACGGTGTGGGTGGAACAGTTCGGCGAAGGCCGGCTCCCGGTTCAGGTTCCGCACGCCGATCCGGCGCCGTTGCTGGCCATGCTCGACGATTACCGGACCGCGCTGGCGCCGCCGGCCGAGGTGCCGGTCACCGCGGGCATGCGTGACCAGCTTCGGGCGCTCGGGTACCGAGTGTGATGTCCGCCAGCACGCTGGGCGGCGACGGATGGCGGCCACGCGTCGGCGGGCACGCCGACGACGTGGCGGGCGGACGCGTCTGGGCGGCTTGCGGATACCGGTCGGAAGTGTCCCGGCTTCGCGAGGTGCTGCTCGCTCGGCCGCCGGACACCATCGAGGGCATCACCGACCCAGCCCGTTTCCTGATGGCCGAACGCGTTGACCTCATGGCGTTGCGCGCGCAGGCCGCCGGGTTGGCGGAGGTGTACACGGCGCTGGGGGTCACCGTGCACATGGCGGTCCCGTCGCCGGACGCGCCGCCGAACGTGATCTTCATGCGCGATCTGTTCCTCGCGACGCCACAGGGGGCGATCCTGGCCAGGACGGCCGCCGAGCAGCGGCGCGGCGAGGAACGCCATGCCTGCGCCGCACTCGCCGGCTTGGGTGTGCCGATCCTCCGGACGCCCACGGGCACGGCGACGTTCGAAGGGGCCGACGCGCTGTGGGCCGACGAGCGAACTGTGCTTGTCGGACACGGGTTCCGGACGAATCTCGAAGGCGTGCGGGTGGTCCGGGACGTGCTGCGCGAGCAAGGGGTCGACGTCATCGCGGTGCCGCTCGGCAAAGGCGTGCAGCACCTCCTCGGCTCCGTGGTGTTCATCGACCGGGATCTGGCCGCCGTGCACGCCGCCGCGGCCGGGCCGCGGCTGCGCGCCGAGCTGACGGCCAGGGGCTACGAGACGCTGGAGTTCCCGCCCGACGAGGAGCTGACCGCCGGGCGGGGGATGAACGTGGTGACGATCGCGCCGCGCGAGGTCCTGATGCCCGCCGGCTGCCCCGGCATCCGGGACCGGCTGGAGCGGGCCGGGATCCGGACGCACACGGCGGACGTCGGCGAGTACGTCAAGGCGGCCGGAGGGGTCGGCTGCCTCACCGGAATCCTGCGGCGAGACTGAGGTCCGTGCCGTTTTCGGCTTCGATGCCCTCGCGGGCCAGTTCGCCGAGAACGCGCCGGGCCGTGCCCTCGGCCTGCCGCGGATCGGTGATCGCCTGCGGCAGCATCGCCATCCGCTCCACCAGCTTCTCCAGCCGGAAGTTCGAACGGGGATCCCGCCACGGCACGAGCGGCGTCTCGTAGTCCTTCTGCCACAGCAGGTGGACCGCGTGGTCGCTGTTCCACCGGATGTCGTCGAGCGCTTCCCGCCAGAGCTGCCGCGCGGCTTGGATGTCCATGCCCACGTGCCGCCAGGAGTAGTCCGGGTCGTCCGGGTCGTCCACGCGCAGTTCGAGTGCTTCGGCGTCCTGCCACACCGGCATCGTCTCGTCCTGCAGCGAGAAGATGCTCAACGTGAAGTGGCCGCTGAAATCGTCACGCAGGAACGAGCGGGTGGCGTCGAAGTCCTCAGGCGTCTCGCCCGGGTAGCCGATGATGTACGAGACGCGGTACCCCAGCTCGCTGGCCGACAGCAGCTCGAACGCGCGCCGGTTGGCTTCGGCGGTGACCTGTTTCTTCATCAGCTTGAGCACTTTGTCGCTCATCGACTCGAAGCCGATCGAGAGCCACCGGCAGTGCGCGGCGAGCAACCGCTCCACCGTGCTCGCTTCCTTGATGGCATTGGCCCGGGAAAAGGCTTCCCAGCCGATCCGCACGTCCGGCAGCAGGTCGAGCAGTTCGCGCAGCCGCGTCGGCGGCACCGTGAAGGTGGAGTCCGACGCCCGGATGTGCTTGGCTCCGTTCTCGTCGCGGTATCTCGCCCAGTCGTGTGCGATCTTGTGCGCGGATTTGTAGCGCCACTTCGGCGACGCGGCGGGGAAGGAGCAGAACTTGCAGCTGAACGGACAGCCCCGCATGGACTCGTAGGGCACGATGGTGCGTGCGCCGTGCATCGCGGGCGACGGATGGCGTTCCAGGTCGATGTACCGGAACTCGTTGTGGGCGATCGCGCCGCTGTCCGTGCGGACCACGAGGTTGGGGACATCGCGCCAGTCGTACCGTCCGTCGATCGCGCGGAGCACCAAGGGAAGCGCCTCTTCGGCGTCGCCGCGCACGACGCTGTGCACCTCCGGGTGCGCGGCCATGATCGGCAGGTACTTCAGGTTGCTGTACTGCCCGCCCAGCACGATCGGCACGCCGGGGTAGCGGGCCGCGGCCCAGTTGACCGCCCGGGACATCGACCTGCGGTCCCAGATGAACGTGGTGGACAGGAGGATCAGGTTGACGTCGGACGGGCCGGAGCGCGGCTCGGCCGTACCCGCCCACACTCCCGACAGGTCGAACGACTCGTAGTCGGCGCCGGCCGCGTCCAGCACGGACTCGAGCGTGGTCGTGGTCAGGTGGGGCACCTCGGCGGCGGTGATCCCGGACAGGCCGTCGATCCGCAGCGACGTCGATCCCCTGCCGAGCGAGCGCCGCAGCAGCGGGTACGTCCGGCCGCCGTGCCGGAACCGCAGCCGCTCCAGGGTCAGGCCGCCGTAGTACCGCCCGGCGAGCGATGCCGCCGAATCCGGGGAGAACAGGGAACCGCGCAGGACGTCTTCGCTCTTGAACGCCGGTCCGAGTCCGGAAAGCAGTAATGCGGTCATCAGCTGTCTCCATATTTGATCGATTACCGTGCCGCACGGTACTGATGGGGCGAGGATTCCGGCAAGTAAACGAGGTGTGGTCCGGTGAATGTGAACGACGACGAAGAGGTGCTGGTGCTGACCAGATGGCAGGCCACGTGGCCATCCGACGATCCGCACGCGAATTTCAAATCCGAGGTGGTCGCCTACGGCCTGCTCGATCCGCTGGTCACCATTCGCGGAATGTCGCGCAATCTCGGCATACCGGTCGGGGCCATCGCTCGGTACGTGCTGGCCAGGTGGGCGACCGGAGGAAGCGGAGGCCTGCTTGAACTCGGCCCGGTGATGGTCCACCGGCTGTGGGAGCCGATCGGCCGCGCCGAGGACGCGGGCACCGACGAGCAGCGGCTGGCGGCCTACCACCAGCTTCGCCAAATGATCGCCTGGCTGAAACTGCCACTGGATGATCCCGCTATTTATCCGGCGGACCAGCGGGAGCGGTGAAACGTGGCCACGAAAACGTCGGGACCGCCCGTCGCTGACCGCGCTTCCGTTTTCCGGGCGTTGTTCGCCAGCGCAATAGGCAGCGCGATAGAATGGTATGATTTCTATCTTTATTCGACGGCGACCACGCTCGTGCTCGCGCCGCTGTTCTTTCCGATCGGTTCGTCGGGCGCGGGCGCCATGGCCTCGTTCGCGACTTACGCCGCCGGATTCGTCGCCCGGCCGCTCGGGGGCTTCCTCGCCGGGCACTTCGGCGACCGGATCGGCCGCAAGTCGATGCTCGTGCTCACGCTCATGGTGATGGGCGCCGCGACGTTCGCGGTCGGCCTGTTGCCGACGTACGACCAGATCGGCATCCTCGCGCCGGCGATCCTGGTGCTCCTGCGGGTGCTGCAGGGCATCGGCATCGGCGGCGAGTGGGGCGGCGGCGTGCTGCTGGCTGTGGAGAACGCGCCGCCCGGCCGGCGGGCGTGGTACAGCAGCTGGCCGCTGATCGGCTTTCCGCTGGGGCTCATGGCGAGCACCCTGTCCTTCGCCGCGGTCGCCACGTTGCCCGCGGCCGACCTGATGGGCTGGGGCTGGCGGATCCCGTTCCTGTTGTCGTGCCTGCTGGTCGCGCTCGGGATCTACGTGCGGGTCGGGATCGTCGAGACACCCGAGTTCACCGCCGTGAAGAACGGTTCGGGCGTGTCCCGCATTCCGTTGTGGGACGTGCTGCGGGGACACTCCCGCGCGATGGCGTGCGGGATGTTCGCCGCGCTCGGTGTCGGGAGCGTCGTGTCGTTCTTCACGGTCTTCCTGCCTTCCTCCTCCTACGCCGCTGACGCGGGCACGCGATCCTCTGTCCTCACCGGCCTGGTGATCGGCGCGGCGGTCCAGTGCGTCACGGTGCCGCTCTACACGCGGTGGTCGGATCGGCGCGGCCGCAAGCCGGTGATGGTCTGGGGCTTTCTGGTCACCGCGGTGACCGCGGTCCCGGCGGTGGGCTGGCTGGGGTCCAAGGACACCGTGCTGACCACGATCAGCTACGTGCTGGCGATGGCTGTCGGGCACGCGGCGGCGTACAGCAGCCTCGCGGCATTCCTGATCGACGTGTTCCCGGTACGGGTTCGGTATTCGGCGTTGGCGTTGACCTACCAACTTGGCGCGACCATCTCCAGCTTCCTGCCGCTGGCGGCCACTGTCGTCGCCGGCGGGCCGCGGGCGACCGGCGCGACGGTCTGGCTGTTCGCGGGCGTGGCGGCGGTGGCGTCGCTGGGCGTGGTCCTCATGCCCCGGCCAGGACGGGAGGCTCAGCCCGGCGGCCCACCGGGCTGAGCGGGGCGGCCGGCCCCGGCGCCGGCCGTCGGTTCTTGGTCCGCCGGGCAACCGGGCGCCAGGTCAGCCGCCCTGCTGGACCATCGCCACCCGTTCCAAGCCACAGCCGGTGACCAGCGTCTGTTCCCTGCGGTCGCTGAGGAGCTTCGCCGTCCAGTCCACCAGGCCCCCGTCGGCCACCTCCATCTTCTCGTCGCCGAACCCGGTGAACACCTTGTAGGACAGCCCGGTGTAGTAGGGCTCCCGGCCCTGCGGCCGCGCGTCTCCGATCACGACGGCCAGATCCGGCGCCCCGCTCACTCGCGCGGATACGCGCTCGGCCAGGACACGGGCCCCCGCGGCCGGCGGATCCAACCGGATGGTGATCGCACGCGCCCCCGCCGCTCGCAAGACGGCCACGACGAAGAGGAGGTGAGCGCATATCTGTTCGTGCCCGAACCGCGAACCGGAACCGCGGCGGCCCGCGCTGATCATGCCGAACAGCTGGAAGTGAATCGTGATCGCGCGGCCGCCGTCCACGCGGATCACCCGGGCCACCCGCTGGGAAGCGGCCAGCCGGACGACGTTCTCGTCCCGCGTTCCGGTGCGCCGGGCGGCCGCGGCCAGCGCCAGCCCCACCGTCGGGTCGGCGGACACCTCGCTGGCGCGGCTGGTGGCGACGACTCTCGACTGGCCGATCGAGGTCACCGCCGAATGCGCGCCGAACGGCAGGATCGGCGCCAGCGACAGCACTTCGAAATCCTGGGGCAGTTTGCCGAACAGCAGGTCCTCCGCCGCCCGCAGCGCGGGCAGCGGCATCCGGTCGTCGGTGGAGAACCCGCGTTCCTGGTAATCGCGCAGGACCCGGGACGCGGTGACCCTGCCGGACCTGACCCGGAGCGCCTCGGTGAGCAACGCGGTCAGATCGGTACCGGACAACTCGTGCGCCAGCAGCGAAAGAACCGTGTCGTTGCCGGATCGACGGAGAACTCGCGATACCGCAGGACCATCATTGGCCGGTGTGTTGGGCATAGTGCATTATGGCGTGACGAGCCATCGCGCCGTAGCCGTCCGGGTCGGGTTGCCGGCGGCGGCGAGACGGCCGCGGGATCGGCGAGGTCGTGCCGGGACGTTCTCGGTCGGACTGCGTTCTGGAGGAGCCATGGTTTCGTGGCCGGCGGAATTCGACAGTTTGCTCCGCAGGCACTGCCGCCACGCCGACGCGGACGTGGAAATCACCGGGGACACCACGTTGTCGATGCTGGGCATGGATTCGCTGGAAATCGTGGAATTCATCCTCGGCATCGAAGAGACATTTCAGCTGACCGTTCCGGAGGAACTGCTGACACCGGAGGTTTTCGCGACGACGGCGACCGTATGGACCGCCATCGCGCCACTGGTTCCGGCTGGAAGCGGGCCGGTTCCCGGTGTTCCGCCGGCGCCGCCGCGCGGCGGATGACTGCTCGCGGGGGACAGGCTCGGGGAGAAGAGCGGGCCCGGGCGGCGTCCGCGGCGCCCTCACTCGCCGGGGAGCCGATCGACCCGGGCGTCCGGCTCTCGGACGACCGTCGCCAGTGCGGTCCGGAAGTCGTCGGCCAGCTTGACGATGGTCTCCCGGCGGAACAGCGCGGAATTGTATTGGACGACACCGGATCCGCCGCCGCCGTTCACCTCGAAACTGGGATTCTCCCGCTGGAAGACCGCCCGCCGCAGGGGATCCGCGGCGACGCTGAACTCCTGGCTGACCAGGTCGCCGCGATCGAAGCCGAATGACCGCAGCCGGTAGGGCAGCTCGGGTCGTGGTGGTGCGGGCCGTCGTGCCACGCCGAGCGTGAGAGATGCCTGGCCGATGGCGAAGGGGGGACAGGGGCCCGCCGAAAGCCGCCCGGGCTCCAGATGTTCGACCAGCCGGTGGTAGGAGCACTGCTGCCTCGTCGCCTGGCGCAGCGCCCCGGTGGTCCGCGCGAGCAGATCGGAGCACAGTGCCGTGCCGGTCACGGTGAAATCGACGAACACCACGTTCGGGAAGTAGCCGATCATGGCCGCCGTTTCGGAGTCGGTGCGGCCGTTGAGCAACGTGCTGATCGTGAGACGGGACTGGCCGGTCCGACGGAACAGAATCGCCGCGTAGGCGCTGAGCATCACGGCGAGCACGCTCGACCTGCGCCGCAGCGCCATCGCGCGCAGTTGCGCGAGCAGTTCCGGCGGCAGCTCGAAATCGTGGACCTCGTACCGGAACCGGTTCACGCTCGTGCGCGGCTGATCGGTACGCAGGTCCAGCGGGGGCGGGGTGTCCGGTATGACGCGGCGCCAGTGCTGGAGTCTGGCCGGATCGGCCGCTTCGGCGCGCTGCCGCCGTGCCCAGCCCAGGTAGCCCAGCTCGCTGGACGGCAGCTCGGCGCGGCTGTCCTCGCGGACGCGCCGGTAGAAGTCGTGGAGTTGCGTGAAGAACGTGATGAGTGACGTGCCGTCGGTCATCAGGAAAGGAAAGGCCAGGAGGAGCACGTGGTCGTCGGGGGACAAGCGGACGAGCCGCGCTCGCGTGACCGGTCCGGTGCGCAGATCGAACGGCTCGTCGTCGTCCGCCAGCGCCAGTCGCCTGGCGGCCCGCTCCGCCTCGGCCGTCGAGTGTCCGCCGAGATCCACTGTGGTGAGCGTCGTCGCGTCGGCGGCTGGTCGTTGGCCGCTGTCCCACTCGTATCCGGTCAGGACGGAGCGCAGGACCGGGTGCAGGTGAACCACGCCGCGGAGCGCCCGATCGAGTGCGTCCGCGTCCAGTGGCCCTTCCCATCGCACCGCCGTGGTGAGGTTGAGGAAGGTGGCCCCCGGATTCTCCGGGTTGAGGAGGCGCATGTGCTCCCAGAGGTGTTCTTGGGGCGGCGCCAGCGGGAAAGTCTCCGCGGCTCTGGCCGAAGTGTGCACGATGTGTTCCTGTCGTTCGGGGTTGACGCCGGCTTTGGCGTCAATTCGCGGCTTGCGGGAAACCCGCTTCCGATCGTCGCGACCGCCGTGCCCCGCCGGGACGACTGCCGATGCGGGCGCCGGTCGTACGCTCTGATGGTGTGTGAACATTCGAAAAACGGTCTTCAGAATACGATCTTTGCTTTGCCGAGTGTGCCGCCGTCCGGTTTCCGCACCCCGGGTGCCGGTGGCCGAGGGCGGTCCGGGCTCATTCGGAGCGCGGGTCCCGGGCTGATCGGCCAGTCCGGCGGAAATCAATCGCTAATCGCCCTGAACAGTTGTCGAAGCAGCGGAGTCCGGTCAGCGGAACATTGCTTGGACTGGTTCCGCAAAACACTATCAGCGGGGATGAGAATGTCGGACGTACCGATCAATGGGACAGTCAAGGGGGGCGAGGCTATCGTCGAATAAACGACGTCTCCGGGTTGACTGCGTGATTTTCCTGCACTAAACTCTGCGGACGGGTAATTGTTGTCCGGGAGGCTTGGTCGAGACAATATCCGGGGGAGGGGATTATCGGCCTTGCGCTATCGAATCGCCGCTTTGCGGGTGTGCTCTGCTCAGTCCGAACTGAAACTGGGGATCGCATACAGTGAGTGATATTGAAATAAACGATTCCTCGCCGGAAACTTCTTTAGAAGGATCCGCTGTCGTCCTGGTTCCCGTCGACTCCCTGCTCGTCTCCGACTCGCCCCGGCTCGCCGGCGAGAATGCCGACCACATCCGTCTCCTCGCCGAGTCGGACGATCCGCTCCCGCCGATAGTGGTCCACCGGCGGACGATGCGGGTCATCGACGGGATGCACCGGCTGCGCGCCGCGGTCCTCGGCGGCAGGGACACCGTGGCGGTCAGATTCTTCGACGGCGACAGTGACGAGGCTTTCGTTCTGGCGGTTCGGGAAAACACCACCCACGGCCTGCCCCTCACCGCGGCGGACCGCGCGGCCGCGGCCGAACGCATCCTGCGGTCCCACGTGCAGTGGTCCGATCGCGCGATCGCCGCTGTGGCCGGGATTTCCGCCAAGACGGTGGCGACGATCCGGGCGCGGGAAACCGCCGGGATCCCGCAGCTGCACGCCCGGGTGGGGCGGGACGGGAAGGTCCGTCCGCTCGATCAGTCGGAGGGGCGCATCCGGGCGGTCGAATTGATCCGGCAGAACCCCGAGATCAAACTCCGCGAGCTCGCCAAAGGCGCCGGGGTGTCCGTCGGCACCGCTCGTGACGTGCGCGAACGGCTTCGCCGCGGTGACGATCCGGTGCCGCCGCGGCTGCGCGAAGGGCTGCACAAACATCTCCGGGCGGCTGAGGAGCCGGGGGCGGGCAAGGACGGCAAAGGACAGGTTTTCGATTTCGCGGCGGCCGTTTCGAATCTGCGAAACGATCCGTCGCTCCGTTTTACCGAAGGCGGTCGGGTATTGCTGCGGCTGCTCGATCTGCATACGGCGAGGGTGGCGCAGCTGTCCGAGCTCGCCAACACCGTGCCCTCGCACTGGGTGAACCTGGTCGCCGAAGTCGCGGGAGAGTGCGCTCAAGCTTGGCAGGAGTTCGCTGTTCAGCTCAAACAACGCCAGGAAGCGCTGGCGTGACTCGCTGATCGCACAAGCGTACGGAGGACCGGTGAACGTCCCCGCGGAGCTGGCTCGCACGGGCGGCCACGCCGGTGTGTACCTGTCTTTTCCCGAGTGCGTGACAGGCGACCAGGTATCCGTCGACGAGTTGCCGGACGACAGCGTCCGCCGGGAACTTCAGCTGCTGCGGGAACAGTGCGTGGGCCATTGCCGGGTCAGTGCCCGGCCGCTGCTGGAACTGGCGGCGGAAAGCGCCTCGGGGACGTGGCTGCGGGCCGGTCGTCCGCCGCTCGACTCGGTGGTGTTCTGCACGGACACCTCGTTCGACGGCGGTGTGAGCGGTGCGCTGGGCGACCTCCTCGGCCGGCTCGGCGCACCCGTCGGCTCCGCACTGGCCGTCGGCGGTTCCGGCTGCGGCAATTTGGGCCCGGGCCTGGCCACCGCGAGGAATCTCATCCAGGCGAACGGTGCTTCGGCCGTTCTGCTGGTCACTGCCGACGCGGTCGGCGACGGCGCCCGCTATCTGCCCAGTTCCACGACGGTGCTCAGCGATGGGGCGGCGGCATGCCTCGTCACGAGCGAACCGGCGGGGAAGTCGTTCAAGGTCCTCGGCCTCGCTTCTTCCTTCCACGCCGACAAAGGGGCTCCGTCCGGACTGGTCAACGCAAAGGGGATCGTGGCACTGGTCCGGCGGGCCGTGGCGGGTGCGTTCGCGGAGCTGCCGGTCAGCGCGGAGAGCTGCCGGTTCCTGCTGACCGGCCACTACGGACGGACCACGTGCGCGCTGCTGGCGCTCGCGGCGAGGGTCGATCCGAAGAACGTCTACCGCCCGCTCGCTGACGAAATGGGGCATTGCTTCGCCGCGGACGTGCTGGCCGGGCTCGGCCGGCTGGCACAGGATCCCGCGGGCGAGCCGGGTGACGTGGTGCTGCTGGTCACCACCGGCTCACGCTCCTGCACTGCGGTCGTGGCCATGCTGACCGAGGCGCCGGAGTAAAGCCCTCGACGGACTCAGCCGGCCCCGGCGGGCTGTTCCGGGGGAACGGCCGGCTTGCGGGGCGGCACCAGCGGGGTGGCGTCGCGTTCGTTCGGGTCGGCGAGCAGGTCGTAGGCATCCACCTGACTGCCGTCGACCTGCCAGACGACCTTGGTCCGGGAGTCGCCGGTGTCGAGCCGGACCGCCGCGAGCGACTCGATGTCCGGGTAGTCGCCCGCTGTCCGCCGTTCCTCCGGATAGCGGGTTTCGCAGTATGCCGGGCGGCCAGGGCTTTCCGGCGCGGCGAACAGCGAGGTCAGCGACTGGCCGTCGGAGGCGGGGGCGAGCAGGCCGGTCAGCTCGAGCACGGTGGGCATGATGTCCACCAGCCGGACCTGGCTGTGCACGTCGCCGACGGCGGGCACCCCCGGCCCGGTGAAGATCAACGGCACGTGCTGGGTGGTGTCGAAGAGCAGGCAGCCGTGTCCTTCTTCGTACGGGTGGCCGAGGCTCCCCGCGTGGTCGTTGGGATACCAGCCCGCGAGGTCCTCGCCGTGGTCGGAGAAGCACACGACAAGCATCGACTCCAGCGGATGCCCGAGTTGGCCGAGCCGGTCCAGCAGCCGCCCGGCGTAGTGGTCGGAGTACGCCACTTCTCCTTCGTACGGGTTGTCGACCTGCACGCCGACGTCCTCCGGCGGCTCGTACGGCCAGTGCGCGTCGAAGAAATGCGCGAACAGGAAGAACGGCTCGGTCTGCCGGGCCGCCCAATCGGAGGCGCGGTCGGCCACCATCGGCGCCCGTTTGAGTGCCAGGCCCCGCATCTTCACGTCGTTGACGGTGAGCGGGTCGGAGCCGTCCGGCAGCCGGGGTATCTCGT
Organism: Amycolatopsis sp. NPDC003676; assembly: GCF_053587275.1. NCBI lineage: Bacteria > Bacillati > Actinomycetota > Actinomycetes > Pseudonocardiales > Pseudonocardiaceae > Amycolatopsis > Amycolatopsis sp. NPDC003676. Next base: position 59,189 of record NZ_JBSFNS010000024.1, on the reverse strand, counting down.
CGTCGTAGAAGCCGAATCCGCGGTCGATGCCGTACCAGGTGTTGAGGCCCGGACAGGACACCACCGCGCCGGTGGCGTACCCCGCGTCCCGCAACAGTTCCGCCAAGGTCGGGACGTCGGCGCGCAGCCGCTCCCGAAGCAGATGACGGATGCCGTGGTTCGGCGGTTGCAGTCCGGTGAACACGCTCGCGTGGCTGATCGGGGTCAGCGGCGACGAGGAGATCGCCTGGCGGAATGTCGCCCCGCCCTGTCGAAGCCGTTGCACGGTAGGCATTCGGCCGGAAAGCGCGACGTCGGCACGCACCGTGTCGAGCGAGATGAACAGGATGTTCGGAGATCGCATCCACAGCTCCCCAGAATGGCCGGACAAGCGAGGGTCACGTCGATCGTGCGGGCACGATTTCACGGCGGTGGTTCGGCGTGAAGTGCCGGCATGCCTGTGCCGCGCCAATGGATGCCGGCGTGCCCCAGCGTGTGCGGATCGAGGTGGTTGCGCGTGTCGACGAGGACACGGCCGCGCATCGCCCCGGCGAGCCGGGGCCAGTCGAGCGCGCGGAACTCGGGCCAGTCGGTCAGCAGCACGAGGACGACGGCCCCGGCGGCGGCGCGGTAGGCGTCTTCGGTGATCCGGACGACCCCGTCCAGGTCGGGCCACGGTCTGGTGAGCGCGGGGTCGTACCCGGTCAGCTCGGCTCCGGCCGCGTGCAGCAACGCCGCGATCGCCAGTGCCGGCGAGTCGCGGAGGTCGTCGGTTCCCGCTTTGAAACACAGGCCGAGCAGTCCGATCCGGGTGCCGCGCAGCGAACCGCCCGCGGCGTGGCGCACCTTGGACACGATCAGCTTCTGGTGGTGCCGGTTGATGTCGACGGTGGCGCGGAGCAACGGGAAATCGAACCCGGCCGAGGCGGACATCCGCATCAGTGCGTTGACGTCCTTGGGCAGGCACGAACCGCCGTAGCCCGGCCCCGGGCGGAGGAACTCCTGGCCGATGCGGAGGTCGAGCCCGATCCCCCTGGTGACGGCTTCGATGTTCGCGCCCATCCGCTCGCACAGCTCGGCGATGGCGTTGACGTAGGAGAGTTTCATGGCCAGGAAACAATTGGCCGCGTACTTCACCATTTCGGCGCTGGCCGGATCGGTGATCACGGTGGGGACATCCAGCGCGGCGTAGAGCACGGCGACCTTCGCGGCGGCGTCCGCGTGCTCGGCGCCGAGCACCACGCGGTCGGGGCGGAGGAAGTCCGCCACCGCGGTTCCCTCGCGCAGGAATTCGGGATTGCTCACCACCGCGAGATCGTGGCGGTTCAGCAGGCCGGCCACGCGTGCGGCGGTGCCGACCGGGACGGTGGATTTGATCGCCACCACGCAGCCGGGCGGGAGCAGCTGCCCGATCTCGCCGACTACGGATTCGATCGCACTGGTGTCGGCCGCCTTGCCGTCGGCCATGGGCGTGGGCAGGCACAGCAGAACGACGTCCACCGGGCCGGCGACGGCGGCCGCCGCGCCGGCGACGAAGGCCAACCGGTCCGCGTCCAGTCCTTCGCGGACGAGATCGGGCAGGCCGGGTTCCGCGATCGACACTTCGCCCTCGTGGAGCCGTTTGACCTTGGTCGCGTTGATGTCGGCGCAGATGACCTGGTGGCCCAGCGAGGCAAGGCAGGCGCTCGTGGTCAACCCGACGTACCCGGCCCCGATGACGGCCACTCGCCTGTGGACCACGCGCTCACCTGCCCAAGGGTCTCGGATGGAATGACGCCCGCGATGGCATGGGGTTTCGTGCGGAAAAGCGCCCGTCGGCGGCCCGCCTTGTTTCCGCGCATCGCCCGCGGGCCGCGTCATTCAGCGGGGAAGACACGACAGCGGTGAAGTTTTTCGCCGGAATGGTAACGCGGATTTCGTGGTCGAGGTCAAGGAGAACGCGACCCGGGTCGTCCCGATTTCCCGCGGACCGCGGGCGGCGGTCGGACGAGTAGTGCGGCCCGGCGCGTTCAACTGCCGAATTCCGCAGTTGCACATCCGGGCGGGCGGACGGAAGTCGTGATCTGGCAGGCGTTCGGGCCGGTCCGATCGTTGACGCCGAGGGCGAGCGCGCCCAGGCTGGGCAGGAGTTCGCGCCGCCGCCCGAATGTCGGCGGGCGCGTCGGCGCATCTCGTTGACCGCTTTTGTCGCGCGCCCGGAAAAAGGGGGATCAATGGTCGGCAAGTCTCTGGATCTCAACCTCTACACGAATGCCGATGACACGGTGGACCAGCGGTACATGGCCCAGATGCGCGCGCAGGACGAAGAACCTGTCAGCACGGACAGTTCGTTGCCGCGATTCACCCTCGTCGTCGGCCCGTCCCCGTTCACCATGCCGCGCGGGTGGGAATTCTTTCTCACGTCTCCCTACGAGGGCGCGACGTACATCTCGACGGTGCTGCACAACGCGGGATACCCGGTGCGGATCGTGGATGTCCGGTACGCGCTCGATCCGCTCAAATCCGCGTACGACCAGATCGTCGGCCAGACCGACGTTCTGGGGATCTGCACGTTCGAGGACAACTTCCCGTTCTGCCGGGAACTGATGGACCAGGTGCGGGCGGCGGCGCCGGAGGTACCGATCATCTGCGGCGGTTCCCTGGTGACCTCGGCGCCGTCGATTTTCATGGAGCACACGGCCTGCGACGTCGCGGTGATCAGCGAGGGCGAGATCACCATCCTGGAGTTGATGGAAAGCTACGCCGCCGGCCGGTGGGCCACGGACCTGCCGAACATCCGCGGGATCTGCTACCGGTCGCCGGACGGCGGGACGAAGCGGACCAGGCCGCGCGGTCAGATGATGGACCTCGACGCGTTGCCCCGGATGCGGCTGGACCTGTGGCCGCAGGCGCACAGTCCGATGGGCCTGCAGCCGCAGATCATCTCGTCCTACAGCCGCGGCTGCAAGATGGACTGTTCGTTCTGCTATCGGACGACCCCGCAGGTGCGGGCGAAATCGCCGGAGAAGATGGACCGGGACCTGGCGTGGCTCAAGAGCGAGTACGGCATCGAGTTCAGTTTCTTCGTGGATCTGACATTCAGCTCCCACCGCGGTCAGACCATCGAGATGTGCGATGTCATCAAGGACCACGACATCCGGTGGACCTGCCTCACCCGGTGTGCGGACATGGACGCGCCGCGGGCGAACGCGATGCGCGACGCGGGGGCTGACATCATCCTGTACGGCGTGGAATCCCTCGGGAAGGAGGTGTTGCGCGAAGCGAGGAAGGGCAGCAGCGAGAACCTCACCGTCCGTGCCATGCGGACCACCTTCGACGCGGGAGTGCGGTTCGGTTCGCTGCTGATCGTGGGACTGGCCAACGAAAGCGAAGAATCGCTGGACGACATGGTCCGGTTCGCGGAGACCTACAACCACGTGACGCGGGTGAAGTACCTGTCCGCGATGCCCGGCACGACTGTGTACCAGCAGGCGATTTCGTCGGGCCTGATCCGCTCGGAGATCGACCACCTCAACTGGCTGTCGGTCGAACAGGCGCTGCACGAGGACGAGTTCCTCAACGTCAGCGGCCTGCCGGAGAAGGTGTGCCGCGACGCGTACAAGCGCGTCTACGACGCGTACCAGCCGGGTCCGGTCATGGAGTTCAAGCACTTCCCCGAAAACTTCCAGTACTTCCATCCCCAGCCGAACGACGGGCTGGAGCGTTCGACCAGCTACGCGGGCAAGTCCTGGCGGGCGGCCTGGAGTTCGGCGGCGGGGCGGTTGGCGCCTGGTTCGGAACGCTTCACTCTGGACAAGGTCGGAAATCCGGAAGTAGCGGCCGCTGGGAGCAGCCTCATGGCTTGCGGCGCGAAGTCGATGTCGTGACGGACGCGAGGTCGTCGAGCCCGATCTTCATCATCGGTACGGAACGATCGGGCTCGAACCTGCTGCGGCTGATGCTCAACTCGCACTCCCGGATCGCCATTCCGCATCCGCCGCACTTCATGCGGTACCTGGCTCCCCTCGCGCACACCTACGGCGATCTGGCTTCGGAGGCCAATCGGCGCGTGCTCGTGCGGGACGCGCTGACCCTGCTCCGGCGGCACATCCACCCCTGGCCGCGACCGATCGACCGCGAACGGGTGGTCCGTCGCGCGAGTCCCAGTCTGTTCGGCGTGGTGGCCGCGATCTACGAGGAGTTCCGGCTCGGCGAGGGCAAGCCTCGCTGGGGCTGCAAGAGCACCTTCATGGTCGACCACGTGGCGGAGGTGCTCGCCGAGTACCCGGACGCGCTGTTCGTCTGGCTGGTGCGTGATCCGTGCGACGTGGCATCGTCGGCGAAACGCGCGGTCTTCGGGTACTGCAGTCCCTTCCGGATGGCACAGCTGTGGAACGCGCAGCAGAACCGTGCCGCCGCGGCGCTCAGCGCATGGGGACCGGAGGTGCTGCATTTGGTCCGGTACGAGGATCTGGTCACCAGTCCGGCCACGGAGGTTGCCCGGCTCTGCGCGTTCATCGGCGAACAGGTCGAGCCCGCGATGCTGGTCCCGCAACGGTCGCCGGAGGCCGGCCGGGCCGCTGGCCTCTCGGAGTCCTGGCGCAGCACCAGGGGACCCATCTCGGCCAAGTTCATCGGTGGCAGCCGACGCGGACTGACCGCGCGAGAACGGCTTCAGGTGGACAGCGTGACCATGGACTTGAAGAAGAAGTTCGGATACGACGTGGACCCGAACGCCGCGCTGGTGCGCCGGCCCAGCGGTGTCGAAACTGCCGTCCGCGGTGCGCTGTCGCGCGTTCGCGTGGAATACCGGTCGCTGCGCAAGGACAAGAACTGCGCACTCCGCTGGGTCAGGGATGCGACGGTGCTCTGGTTGGCGCTCAAGAGCAAGGCACGGCACAAGCTCGCAGCTGCGTGGAGGGCGGAATGAGTATCGAGAACGACGCGGTCGTCGATCATTTCACGAACCGCGCACCCACCTACGACCGGTCGAGCTCGTGGTGCACGGACGACGCACTCGGCGAGGTGGTGCTTCGTGCCGCCGCGCCGACGAGCGCGAGTCACGTGCTCGATGTCGCCTGCGGCACCGGTCTGGTGTCCCGGTTGTTCCACGGGCGGGTCGCCAAGGTGATCGGGGCGGACATCACCGCGGAGATGGCGGAACAGGCCAAGCCGAGACTGGACGAGCTCGTCGTCGCCCCGGCCGAGACGTTGCCGTTCCCGGCGGGGAGCTTCGACGTGGTCGTGTGCCGGCAGGGAATCCAGTTCATGACGCTGCCCGACGCGACGCGCGAGATGGTGCGTGTGCTCAAGCCCGGCGGCCGGCTCGTCCTGGTCAACCTCTGCGCGTACGGGCCCGCGGACCGGGACGAGTACTTCGAAATCCTGCGGCTGCGCAACCCGGTCCGCCGGCACTTCTTCCTGCCGGAGGATCTGCGCGCGCTGCTGCGGGAGTCCGGCTGCGCGGAGGTTTCGCTGGAGCGCTACGTCTCGGTCGAGAACGTCGACGTCTGGTCGGACAACGGCGCCATCGCCGAATCCCGCAGAGAGGCGATCCGGCGTGTCTACCGCGGCGCCAGCGAGGAGTTTCGCCGCCTGCACGCCGTACAAGAGGAAGACGGTTCCTTTGTGGACCACATGCTCTTCCTCGTGGCGGCCGGCACGAAACGTTGAGGTCCGCGGATCATGGCGAACGCGGTCGAAGACCTGGCGTCGACGAACGGGCCGGCCGAGGTGTACCTCTCGTTCGTCGAGTACACGGTAGGGACCGAGGTGCCCATCGGCGACCTGTCGGACGAAGCAGTCGCCCGGGAACTCGACACCCTGCGGGACCAAGGTGTGCGCACCAGCAGGGTCGCTGAACGCTCGCTGCTCGAAATGGCCGCGGAAAGCGCGTCGAGGACATGCCGGAGTGCGGGCGGCGCAGCGGTCGATTCAGTGGTTTTCAGCACGGAGACGCTGTTTGGCCGCGGGGTGAGCGAAGCACTGAGCGAATTTCTGGTGCGGCTCGGAACGCCGCTGACTCCGGCGTTGGCGGTGGGCGGAGCCGGGATCGGCGATGCGGGCCCTGGGCTCGCGACGGCGAGGAACCTCATCCGGGCCGAGGGCGCCTCGTCCGTTCTGCTCGTCACCGCCGACGCGGTCGCCGCGGGCAGTCGCTATCTGACGAGCGGCACGACAGTGCTGAGCGACGGAGCGGCGGCGTGTCTGCTCACTCGGGAGCCGGCGGAACGGTCGTTCAAGGTCCTCGGACTCGCCCCGAGCCGCCGCACGGACAATACGGCCGGTGCGGAGGCTGCCGCCGGCTTGGTCGGGCGGGCGGTGTCGAACGCGTTCGACGGGCTGCCGATCGACGTCGGCGACTGCCGGTACCTGCTGACCGGCCACTACGGCCGCGACGTGTGGCAGCTGGTGGCCTCGGCCGCGAACGTCGGTCCGGAGAACGTCTACCGGCCGCTTGCGGACGAGGTGGGTCATTGCTTCGCCGTGGACGTGCTGGCCGGTCTCGGCCGGCTGGCTGAGGATCGCACCAGCGCGGCCGGCGACGTGGTCCTGCTCGTCACGACCGGGCCGCGGTCCTGTACGGCGGTCGTCGCGATGCTGATGGAGTCATGAGTGTGAACACGGATGTCTACGAAAAGGTTCTGACCATCGTGCGGCAGGTGGCGCGCGACCCGGCGGTCGACCCCGCCGCGTCGTTCGAACAGCTGGGGGTCGGCTCCATGGAACTCGTGCACATCGTCGAACTCGTGCGCAGCGAATGCGGCACCGACGTGTGGATCGACGACGCCTTCGACGCAGCCGACGTCGCTTCGTTCGCGCGGCTGGCGGCTGGCCAGGCACTTCGCGGGGCTGGCGGGGATTCTCGCGCGTGATTCCCGGCCGGCGGCCGGGAATCAGTCCTTCGCGGACGTTTCCGGTCCGGCGAGCGACCCGGGAGTCTCCAGGTTGTTCTTGATCGACTTGAGGAAGCCGACCGCGTCGCGGCCGTTGACCACGCGGTGGTCGAACGCGATTCCCAGGTGGACGAACCGGCGTTGGCGAAGCTCGCCCTCGGAAAGCGCCACCTCGGACATCGGGCTGCCGAGGGAAACCATGCAGATGTGTCCTGGATGGACGATCGGCTGGGCGAACACCACTTCGGCATCGGCGTCGGTGTTGATCGAAACGGCGATGGTGCTGCCCTCGAAGTCCCGCTGCTGGAACGATTTCCGCATTGCCTTCACCCGAAGCTGCATGAGCCGAGCGGCGATATCGGCGAGCGAGGCGCTGTTCGCGTCGCGCACGACGGGGACGTAGAGTCCGTCGCCCGTGTCGATGGTGACCCCGACGTGCGCCGCTTCCGACAGCGACAGCGTGTGTTCCCCGGTCAGCGTGGCGAAGAAGGCCGGGAATGCCGCATGCGCTTCCCCGATCGCCTTGACCACCAGTTCGGGGAGCCCGATGGCGAGGCCGCGTTCGCCGAGTCGTTGCCGCAGGTCTTCGGCGGCGTCGAGGTGCACACGCACCACCGTGAACGCGGCGGGAATGGTGCGGTGGGCCAGGCTGACGACTTCGGCGATCTGCCGCTGCGCGCGGGACAGCCGTGTCGGCGGGGCCGGCGCTTCCCCGTCGGACAGGAGCTCCGCGACGTCTGATCTCCGGATGATTTTCCTGCCCAGCGCCGCCAGCGCGTGCTGCGGGACGCCGGCCTTCTCGACGAGCTCCCGCGCCGAATTGGTGATGACGAAATCCAGCGAGCGAGCGGCGGGAGCCGAGCCGCCGGCGGTGCGAGCGGCACGTTCTTCGGCGGTGTCGAAGTGGTACGCGATCGCCTCGTCGACGGCGAAATCGGCGGCCTCGGCCACGATGTGGTGCAGCACCCCGGCGTGGCTGCTCTCGATGACCTCGACGGACTTCGAGGTCTCGATCTCGGCGATGGGCTGGTGTGCCCGCACTTCGGCGCCGTCGCCGGCAAGCCAGGTCAGCAAGGTGTACGTGACGTCGTTGGAGTTGAGCTGTGGCACACGTATCTCACGCATCGAGCACCTTCTCGATCGCCGCTTGGATGTCGGCGTCCTGGATCAGGACCTGTCGCTCCAGATGCCTGGCCGCCGGGACGATCTCGGCGGCCGAAGCGACCACGACGACCGGGTGTGCCAGGTCTCGCCAGATCCGCTCGTGCAGAACCCGGGCCACCTCGGCGCCCCAGCCGCCGCCGGCGGGTCCCTCTTCGGCGACGCACACCCTGCCGGCCCGTCGGAGCAGGGGGAGCAGCGGTTCGGGGTCGAACGGGTACAGCCGCGAGGGCACGATGACCTGGCTGTGGCGCTCAGACTCCAGGAACACCGAACGCGCGGCGGTCATCGCGCGATCGGCCAGGCCGCCGGCGGCGATCACCACGACGTCGGCGATGTGCGGTTCGTCGATGTACACCTGGGCGTGGTTGTGGTCGAGGAGCCGGACCTCGAACAGGTCGTCCACCCTGCGGCGGTGCCGGGTCCGCCGTCCGTACAGGGTCTTGTCCTCGAAGAACACGCAGGGCTCGCCCGCGTCCAGCATCCTGGTGAAGGTGCTGAGGTTGTCGTGGAACGGGGACATCTCGTAGACCTGCAGGTGGGGGATCCCGATGAAGTGCTTCTGCGGGCTCTGACTGTGCGTCGCGCCGTATCCCCGCCCGCCGCCGCTCGCGCACCTCACCACGAGGTGCATGGGAACGGTCCTGCCGTACATCGACACCGATTTGGAAGCGAAGTTGAGCAGCTGGTCGAAAGCCTGGGCGAGGAAGTCGGCGAACATGACCTCGACGATCGGCCGGTTGCCGCAGAGTGCCAGTCCGCCCGCGACGCCCGTGATCCCGGCTTCGCTGATCGGCGTGGTGATGGTCCGGCGGGGAAACCGCGTGGACAGGCCTCTGGTGGCCTTGAACGCGCCGCCGTAGGGGTCCGCGATGTCCTCGCCGAGCACGTAGATCCGGGGATCGCGGTCGAGCAGCGTGTGCAAGGCGGAGTTGAGGTCTTCGACGACCCGGGTCACGTCCCGCTCCAAACGGCCGGGGCAGCGGCCTGGACCTGGCCGAGAATCGTCGTGAACCGTTCGCGCTGCTGTCGTTCGACTGTCGCCCACTGTTCCGGGAAGGCGTCGCGGTAACGTGCGGACCAGTCCCGGGCCCAGAGATCAGCCACCGTCTCGGCGTCGCGCGTGTCGTCGCCTTTGCTGTGCGGACCGAGCCGTTGCGTCTCGAACTCGATGACGATCGGCCGGTGGGACTCGCGAACAGCGGAGATCAGGGGCTCGACCTGTTCTCTGACGGCCGCCACGTCCTGCGTGCGGACCGCCGCGTGGCCGATGCCGAAGGCCGCGGCGCGGTCGGCGATCGAACCGGCCGTGTGGGATCGGCTCGGGGTCGACTGGGCGATCCCGTTGTTCTCGACGACGACGACGAGCGGGACGTTCCACAGCGAGGCCATGTTCAGCCCTTCGTAGACCGAACCCTGTGCCCAGGTGCCGTCCCCGACGAACACCGCGACCACCTGGTTTTCCCCGTTGTCCCGTGCGTGCAAAGCGATGCCGACCGCGACGGGCAGGCTGTGGCCTTGCACCCCGGTGGAGAGGTAGTTGCGCCGGTGCAAGTGCTGGCTGCCGCCGACTCCGTTGCAGACGCCGCCCGCGCGGCCCATGAGCTCCGCCAGAAGTCCTTCGGGGTCGTCATGCCGCGCGAGGTAGTGCCCGTGGCCCCGATGGTTGCTCACCACGTAGTCGTCACGTAACGAGCGGGCCAGTGCGACGGGAATGTATTCCTGACCGAGGCACGTGTGGGTGGTCCCGTGCAGTTCTCCGTTCGAGAAGAGTTCGAGCAAGCCGAGTTCGAACTGCCGGATCAGCAGCAGACTGCGCAGGTCTTCGTCGGACAGGCACTGCGGCGGGGCGTCGAGCGCGTGGGTTCCGTCGCCCGGGCGGCGGGTCGTCGTCATCGAACGCTCGCCGTCGCCGCGGCCGTGGAAAGCAGGCCCGTCCGTGCGGCCTCGTCGATCTCGTCCCAGGGGCTCGTCCCGTGCCGGAACCCGTTCGGGCGCGGGCGGAATCGGGTCCCGCGCATCCGCCGCCCGATCGGCTTGGCCCGGCCCCCGATGAGCCGCAGCTCGGAGCGATCGGCCTCGCGCGCGACGGTGAGCAGTTCGAGCCCGACGAGCAGATCGCGGATCCGTGCGCAGCCGGCCCCGTCGCGGGCGGGGGAGGCCACGACCTCGTAGCCGCCGTCCTGCGGCTGGGCGATCCAGCCTGGTCGTCGGCGGAGGTGTTCGAACGCTGGGCGGGGGATCGAGCAGTACAGAGTGAGAATGGAGAACCCGCGGCTCTCGTCCCGGCCGAAGATCGTGCCGGTGAACCACACCATGCCGCTCATCACCTCGCCCTCGCCGAATAAGGGATCGTGTCTTCGGGCAGTGCCCGCGGTTCGCGCTCGAAGACCGTGCGGGTTTCCGGCCCGCCCATCACCAGAGCGGCGTCGGGGACGAGCTGCGCCACCGAGACGGCTACGTGCTGGACAAAACCGTGGTTCCGCGTGTGCCACGACAGCCCGGCGTCCGGCTCGGTGAGCATGACCTCGGCCAACGGCAACGCAGAGTCCACGAGGCACTCGGTGAGAACCGCAGCGAGGCACCCGTTTCCGGGTCGAACGCCGCCGCCCGCCGGGGCAGGCTCGGGGGGTCTTGGCGTACGACAAGGGTGTGCCGGGCCGGCTGCCGCTAGTGAGCATGCCCTCTCCAGGGTGCTTTCGGGTCGTGGGGCGGATACGTCCGAACGCGGTGGATCACGTCAGGCTTCTGCCATGAGCAGGTTTGTCCAGCTCGAGGTTTCCGCTGCGGTCCGAGGGACGTCGAGCAGGCCGCACATCTCCCACCACCCGGCGAAATAGCGCGACCTCTCGGTCACCGAGACCCCGGCGAAGCGGTTCGTGAGCCTCTTGCCCACCATGGTGAACCGGGCGCAGGCGTCTTCGAGCGCTTCGCCCCGCAGCGCCGCGGAAGGCGCCTGGTGGTCGCTCTGGAAGAAGACGAGACGTTCGTCGGCGGCGGCTTCGTAGAATTCGGACTCGACGTTCTCGTCGGCGCAGACGAACTGGAAAAGTGCGCCGGAACCGACGATCTCGATCGGGATCTCGTTGCGCGCGAGGACATCTCGTGCGTGTTCGATGAACCGGCCGCCGTTTTCCGCGATGCCGCGTTGCACCTCGCCGCCGGCCATCAGCCGCAACGTTTCTTCGGCGGCGGCGAGCGCCGTGGGCTCGAAGAAAGAGGTGAAGGTCATTCGGTCCAGCGAAGCGAGCAGCCCGGGGTCGCCGCCCACAGCGCAGAGGGGGTGCCCGTTGGCGAGGCCCTTGGAGACGACCCAGACGTCCGGGCGCAGCACGTCGTCGCCGACGAACAGGCCGGGGCGATAGCGGAGACCGGACTTCACCTCGTCGAGGATGACCTTCACCCCGTGCCGGGTCGTGTGCTCCCGCAGCCGCCTGAACCAGCTCTCGCGGAAGTAGATCGGCTCGACCGAAACCACAACGGCCGCGATCGAGTCGCCGTACCGCGCCAGCAGGGTCTCCAGCAGCGGCAGGTCGTAGTAGAAATCGATCACTCCGCTCGGGTTCGGCGCACCGGCCGTTTCCGGCGCGGCCCACATGGGGTCGTAGCCGTGGTAACCGGCACTGAGGACGAATGGGCGCGCTGTTTCCTTCTGGACCGCGCAGACCGCCGCCCGGACACCTGCCGTGCCGGATCGGAAGAGGCCCATCACCGTGCCGCCGCACAACCGTTGGAGCTGCTGGAGAACTGCGTCGACGGACGGGTTCCAGCCGGTGGTCGTGCCATGGTCGCCGCGTGCCGCGCGGGTGACCGCGTCGGCGACGGAGCGGTGCCCGTGTCCGAGGAGGACGGACCCGCGGGCGTTGTCGAAATCGAGCCAGGAATCGCCGTTCGGGTCGAAAACCATCGCGCCGTGCCCGCGAACCAGCCGAAGCGGGCCGCCCTCCTTGGTGCGCGGATGAATCGGGTTCTGCGCGAGCAACGGCTGGTTCATGTGCTCTCCGTTTCTCCGTGGCAGCGCTTGTTCCGGCCGAGACGAGCGAAGAGGAATCAGGCGAGCCACTCGGATTCCGGCCGCCGGCGACAACTCTTGTCAGCCGATCACCTCGCTGTCAACATGGGCCGCGGCTCTTCGATTTGGTGCTGGCAAACAATGTGCCGAGCAGGAGGCGGACGTCTTGCGCTACCCGGTCGACTCAGGCAGGCCGCGATGAGCGCGGCCGAGCCGTGCCGCCTCGCACCGCAACAGGAGCACATCTGGGAGTACCTCAGGTTCCTCAATCCCGCCGATCCGGGTTCGACGTACCTCACGATCGCCGAGGCGGTGCGGATCCACGGCGCGATGGACGTCGCCGCGTTCCGGTCGGCGTTCGCGATGGTGTTCGGCAGGCACGACATCCTCCGCGCCGCCCTGAGTTCGCTGGGCGACTCGCCGCTTCTGGTTTGGCCCGAAGACGTGCGCTTCGAGGTGCCGTTCGACGACCTGCGCGGGCTTTCCGGGGCCGAGCAGCGGTCCGTGCTGGACAAGGCCCATGCCGACCTGGACGAAGCGTCGTTCGACCTGCTGACCGGTCCGCTGGTGCGAGCGCGGGTGTTCCGGGTGGACACCGAAGAGCACGTGGTGATGATCGCCTGCCAGCACCTGGTCATGGACGGCTGGTCGGCGGATCTGTTCTGGCGAGAGCTCTTCTGGTGCTACCGGGACGCGCTCGCCCAGCGGCCCTGTACGCTCGCGCGGCCGATGATGCAGTACCGCGACTTCGCGGATGCGCAATGGCTCAGGTTCCCGGAGGGGCGACGCACCGGTTCGCACTGGGCGGATCAGCTCGGCGGGGTGCCGCCACCGCTGGCCCTTCCGACCGACCGGCCTCGGTCGGGACTTCGTTCGTGGCGCTACGCCTTGCACGAGTTCACGTTTTCCGACGACTTGAAGACCGAGCTGGCGGCAGCGAGTTTGCGTTGGCGCGTAACGCCGTTCGTGGTGGTGCTCGCGGCGTACCACACGCTGTTGTTCCGGCTGACCGGCGAAACCGACCTGACCACCGGATCGGTGATGTCCACCCGTGACGACCCGCGGGCCGCGCACATGCTCGGCCTCTGCACGAACGTCGTGTTCCTGCGGGCACGGGCTTCGCCGGGGTGGACGTTCGCGGATCTGGTCCGGCACCTGTGGGGCGTCACCGGATCCGCGTACCGAAACGAGGCACCGTACAGCAGTATCGCGGCGGAGTTGTGGCCGGGCTTCCAGGCTGCCAGGCCCTGGCCCCCGCAGGCCGTCTTCCAGTCGTGGTTCCAGTTCGACGTGCCCGCTCGAGCCTTCGACGCCAGCCCGTTCCGGGTCGCCAGGTTCACCCGCACCGCCAAGGCGATGCTCACCCGGGTCTACGAGATCACCGACGAACGGCAGCGTCCCCTGTGGGAACGGGAAAATCCCACGTTCGAGTTCGATGCGACCGGCTCGGCGGGTGTGGTTCAGTACAACGAAAGCCTGTTCCGGCCGGAGACCGTCGCCGGCATGACCGCGGATCTGCAGGCGATCCTGCGGGCCGGCCTGCGCCGTCCGGACACGGCCATGGCCGACCTCCCGTCGGCGCGCTGACCTGGTCACCGACCGGGCGGGTCCGCCGGCCGGGCGCGCTGGACGATTCGCCACATGCCACCGGCGGTGGACAGGTTCGACCAGGTCAGCTCGTGGTCGGCGAAGGTGATCCGGTAGGCGCTTTCGATCGCGGTGATCAGCTCGATCGCCTTCGCCGAGGTGAGCCCGAGGTGCACGAGCTGTTCGTCCGGGCCGAGCCGGTCACCGGGGCGCAGCAAGGTGAGGTGGGACAGCACGATCCGTTCGAAGTCCGCGTCCCAGGCGCTGTCCATGGTCAGCTTCCCGTCCCTTCGTAGCGGGCCAGCCCCGCCTTCCAGACCTTCAGGCTCAGCACGACGACCGCCGTCGCCGCGACCGGCGGTCCGATCACGAGCAGCCACCCGGGCAGGCCGTCGTCATGGTGCAGCAACAGGCGCGACGGGTAGTAGTTGACGAAGGCGAACGGCAGCAGCGTCGAGATCAGACGCAGGAACCACGAGCCGAAGATGTGCGCCGGGTAGTGCTGGACGATTTCCTGGAGCTCGTGCGTGCCGGACAGAAAGACATTCGAACGCATGGTCCAGAACGCGAGACTGCACAACGCCAGGGTCACGCCGGCGAGCACAGCGGCTCCGCCCAGGACGGCGAGGACCAGGTAGGCGATCCTGGCCGCCGACCACGGCAGGCCGAGCCGGTCGGCCGCCAGCACCACGCCGAACGCGCCGAGCAGGATGTGGGTGACGTCCTTGAAGTTCACCTTCTGCCCGAGGACCTGCACCAGCACCGGCACCGGGCGGACGAGCATCTGGTCGAGAGTGCCGTCCTGGACCATGGTCTCGAGCGCGGCCAGGTGCGACGTGAACAGGCACTGCACGCCGAGCGCCGTGAGGAACATCGAGTACAGGAACACCACGTCCCAGATGGTCCAGCCGCCCAGGCTGACGAAAGTCCGCAGCAGCACGCCCAGCAGCAGCAGGTCGATCACGTTGAGCAGGACGATCCCGACCGACAGCAGCCAGGTGTCCGCCCGGTAGGCCCGTTGGCTACGCACCGCGAGACGCAGGTAGAGCCCGTACTGCCGCAGCACTCGGCCGGCTTCGCCCATCGGCTACCCTCCCTGCACGGCGAGCCTGCGGTGGCTCCCGCGCCAGGCCAAGGCGATCAGACCGATGCCTGCCCCGGTCCAAAGCGCCTGCAGCCCCAGGTCGCGCCACGCGTCGCCATCCCGCACGAAGCCGATGTAGACCGACAGCGGGGTGAAGAAGACGGCGCGGAACGGCAGCCACATCGTGAGCTCGGCCAGCCACCGCGGGTACAACCACAACGGGATCCAGACGCCGGAAAGCATCGTGATGACCGCGTGGTAGACGACCATCAGCCCGTACAGGTTCATCGTGCGCATGACGAGCATGCCGACCAGGAAGTTCAGGCAGAACATCAGGACGAAGGCGAGCACGATGCCGATCGCGAACTGAACGCCGGCGAGCGCGCTCGCCGGAGCGGCCACGTCGAACGCGATCGAGGCCGCCGCGGCGGCCGGCAGCACCACCAAACCCAGTACCGCCAACGATTCGCCGACCCACAGGCAGAACAGCTGGTAGGGCAGGGACATCGGCCGGAGCAGGTCGCCGGTGATCAGTCCCGTCCGGACCCGCTTGGCGATGTGGAAGTGCGGTCCGTCCCACCAGCCGAGCAGTTCGCCGAGGACAGCGGAGATTACGCCGTAGGCGACCATGCTGCTCGTCGGCACTGGGAAATTCCCGGGGGACGCCGCGTACAGCACCAACCAGACCGTGCAGACGGCGAACATCTTGACCAGCGTGTTGACCAGGTGCATCCAGTACCCGGCGGGGTAGGCCAGCCTGCGGTTCAGTCCCTGGCGGCCGAACGCCGTCAGCAGGACCAGCCAGCGTGGGCACCGGATGCCGGCCGCCGGGTTCACCGGGTGGTTCCGACCGCGCGGGGCTTGGCGCCGTCGTCGTAGATCTGCCGGACGATGTCCTCGATCCGGGGTTCCTCGACGGTGAAGTCACGGACCGGGTAGTGCCGCATCACGTGGCTGGTCACCTCGGTGATCGGCATGTCGGCGCGCCGGAAGCGGACGCGAACCGTCGCGTCGTCCTCCCGCTCGGCCAACGCGCCGGGGACGGTGATTTCCCCCGCTGCTTCCGGAGCTAGCTTCACCCGGATGGTCGTGTACGGCGCGAACCGGGCGACGGTTTCCGCGAGAGTTCCCTCGAACAGCTTGCCGCCGTGGTCAATCAGCACGATGCGGTCGCTGAGCAGTTCGATGTCCCGCAGGTCATGGGTGGTCAGCAGGATCGTGACCCCGGTGTCGTCGCACACCTGCCGGACGAATTCGCGCAGCCGGGTCTTGGCCGCGATGTCCAGCCCGATCGTCGGCTCGTCCAGGAACAGGGCTCGCGGCCGGTGGATGAAGGCCGCCGCGAGATCGGCGCGCACGCGTTGGCCGAGACTCAGCTGCCGCACGGGGGTGGCGAGGAATTCGGCCAACCCGAGAACCTCGGTCACGGTGTCCATGACGTCGGCGAAATCCTTGGCGGAAATGTCGTAGACGCGTCGCAGCAACCGGAATGTGTCGATGACCGGGATGTCCCACCACAGCGTGGTCTTCTGGCCGAACACGACGCCTAGTTCGTGCGCGACCTTCGCCCGATTGCGAAAGGGATCGAGACCGGCGACCCGCACCGATCCGGCGGTAGGAGCGAGAATGCCGCAGAGGCATTTCATGGTGGTCGACTTGCCCGCGCCGTTGGCGCCGAGCAGGCCGACGATCGTGCCCTCGGCGACGTCGAACGACAGTCCTGCCACTGCTTCGCGGTCGTCCCACGCGCGTCGGAACAGATTCCGGATCGGCCCCGAGCGCTCGTCCCGGCGACGGACGCGGAACCGCTTCGTCAGATCTCGTACCTCGACAGTGTTCATTTCCCCATTCCGCTGCCTCGTGTGCCGAGCCGGCGTGTCCGACCGAACGGGCTGATTCGCTCGGGCGTGCCATGTAATCAGAGCGGTGAAGCGGCTGTCCAACATGCCAGAGTTCACCCCGCGGAACGCGGGAACGTTGTCATCACACCGATGCGTCTAGCCCCGCCGACCGCCGGCCGGGGAGCCGGTTTCGCCGTCAGCCGCGCGGAATCGCGTCGACGCGCACCGCCGCGGATTCGATGTCCGCGATCAGACCGTCCAGGGCCGTCAGGCATTCCTCGATGGAGCAGACGTCCGCGCGCAGGCGCAATTCCGGATTCTCCGGTTCCTCATAGGGATCGTCGAATCCCGTCAGCCCGGTGATCTCGCCTGCCCGGGCGCGGGCGTAGAGCCCCTTGACGTCCCGATCGACGCAAGTTCGCAGCTCGGCGTCGACAAAGACCTCAGCGAAGGGGATCCCCGCCGCTTCGTGTTCCGATCTGACGTGATCGCGCGCCTGCCGGTAGGGCGCGATGACCGGGACGAGCGCCAGCACACCGTGCTCCGCGAACATCCGGGCCAGGCTGCCGATCCGCCGCACGTTGGAGATCCGGTCGGCCTTGGAGAACCCGAGTTCGGGGAAGAAGGCGGCTCGGATCACATCCCCGTCGAGTACCTGTACTCGCCGCCGGCGCCGGACGCGCTCGGCGTACGCCGCGGCCAGAGTGGACTTGCCGGCACTGGGCAGACCGGTGAACCAGATAGACGCCGTCACCGCCGGCTCTCCTTTCCTTCGCTGGGAAAAACACCGGCCGCGATGTCACTCGCTCGGATCTTCGTAAGGCACGGCAAGGAATCCGCGATGCCGTCAGCCTGCTCGTTCACGCCCGCAGCGTAAGGGATTGGCGACCGAGTGCACGACCGATCAGTGTCCCGGGCCGGGCACGTTGAAATGCGTCCCGTCGGCTTCCGGCTCCGCCTGAGCGCAAGCGGTGGAGGAATGTCTGGCCCGTGCTGGCGGCGGGCCTCCGAACAGGTGACGTTGAACTGCGGAGGTTGTATTCAACCTAGGGAGCTAAGCAGAGTTCCGCTTTGACTTCCCAGGGGCCTAGGATGATGTTGTCGACGCAGCTGGTTCTGCGGGTCTTGATGACCGATCCGTCGAGGAAGCATTACGGTCTTCAAATTCGCACCGAAGCGGGGCTTCCCGGCGGCACGATTCATCCGATCCTGGCCCGGCTGGAAAGGGTTGGCTGGTTGTCCAGCCGAGGGGAGACGGTCGACACTCGCGAGGAGGGCAGGCCGCGGCGCCGGTACTACCGCGTTGATCCGGCAGCGATCGGGATGGTCCAAGCGGCTCTGTCGCGCGCGGAAGCTTCTGCGCGGATTGTGGATCCTTTGTGCCCGCGTCTTTCCGGCGGTGCGTCATGAGCATCATCGATCACTGGCGGCCAGGCCGATGAACACCCCGCCACGGCACTGCCTGGCGGGGTTCTTCATGCCGCCGACATCGGCACGCGCAATGCCTCGCTCCTCGGCATTTTCCGTGCCGCGCAACACAGCCCTCGCGCGTCCCCGGCGATCTCGGCCATCGCCGCGCTTACCGTGTCCGGCACGGCGAGCGCCCTCGTATCGATCCTCGCTGTCTGGTAGTCCTTACCCACGGCGGTCCCCTTCCTCGGGTGTCCTTGGTCGTGGGGGACCGCCGCCTCAGAACCTCCACGACACCCGGGACAACCTCTGTGGCCATCTCGTATCGCAGGCTCGCCGCACTGCCGCACCTGCCGGCTCTCATGGCATGGTCCCAAGCTGGCCGGCTCTACCTGGCCAGTACCGGGATCGCGGTGTCCTTCCTGGTCGCCAGGTGGACCTCGTCCTATGCGATCGCTGGTGCGGTCGGCGGTGCCCTCGCTCTCGGCCAGGCGGTGGCCGGACCGCTGCATGGACGGGCTGCCGACCGCGGTCCTGTGTACCGCGTGCTGGTGCGCACCAGCACGCGGTATGCGGCCGGACTGACGGCAATGGCCGTTCTGCCGGCGCTGCTCGGTGCGCCCGCCTGGCCGCTGCTTGTCGTGCTCGCGCTCGTGACGGGTGTCTTCCTGCCGCCGGTCACCCAGATCTCGCGGATGGTCTGGCCCAGGGTGTCCAAGGGGGCCGACACGGAGGCCCTGTACAGCCTGGACGCCTCGTTCCAAGAGGTGAACTACGTCATCGGTCCGGTGCTGACCTCCGCGGCGGTCGCGGTATGGAGCCCCTCGGTCGCACTGGTCGCCATCGCGGCCGTCGCGGTGCTCGGGAGCTGCGGGTTCGCGCGGGTGCTGCGCCGGACCTCGCTTGACCTCCCGCTGACTTCGGCGCCTGGGACGACAAGGCATCGGAGGCTGCCGCTGGCCAACCGAAACATGCTGGTCTGCCTGGCAGCGGCTCTGGCTTTGGTCATCGCCCTGTACTCGACGGACTTGCTGATCGTCGCGTGGGCCAGGAATCAGAACGCGCCACTGCTCGCTGGTGTGCTGGGCGCGGTCTGGGCGATCGGTTCGCTGATCGGCGGATTATACGTCGGGCGCCTGGCCGGTCGGCCGCTGCTGACGCTGCGGCTCGCCCTCGCGGCGGTTGGCATCGCTGCTTTGGTCGCGGTGCTTCCTCCCGTGCTCATGCCGTCGAGCCCCGTCCTGGTGGCCGCGGTGCTGATGATGGGCGGCACGGCGGTCGCACCGTCGCTGGCCGCCATCACGTCCCGGGTCGGCGAACAGGTTCCCGAGGATCGCAAGGGCGAGGCGTTCGGCTGGCTGGCTACCGCCGTCACGTCCGGCACCACTATCGCCCTGCCGCTGTCCGGCGTGGTCTTGGACCAGCACGGGCCGGCGGCAGCCGCTGGAGCTGCCGCCGTGTTCGCGGCGCTGGCGGCACTGATCAGCGTTTTCCTGCGAGGAACGCCATGACGGCCGCCCGCGTGTCCGGGTGGCGCAACAGTTCGTCACGACCGCACTCCACAGTGATGTCACCGCCCGCGACCTCCCGCGAGGTCACCCGAAGCGTGCGGGCGACCCGATCAGGCTGACCGGCGCCCGAAGCGGCAACCAGGTGGGTCAACCACTCCAGGCACGCCTCGGTGAGCTGGCTTGAGAGATCGTCGACGGTGGCAGGGTCGCAGCCGTCGGCGATCAGAGTGTGGGACACCCGGCGCTGCAGATCGGCCCTCACGGCAGCGACAAACCTTGTCGGAGCGTCGACCGCACGGCACAGTTCGGCGATCTCGTCCTCGGTGGCATCGACACCGAGTTGGCGCACGGCATCCCGATACGCGTCGAGAACAGTCACGGCGGTGACAGGCTCAGCGTCGAACAGCACCAGCGGTGGCTGGATCGACAACTCGGCGACGAGCCGTACCGCCAGCGGCGCGGACGCGCAGTAGGCGAGTACGGCGTCAACACGGCCTGGTGGCTTGCGGGACAACAGGTCTGTGACGTACCCGGGGCAGTCGGTCGCCGTGGGCAGCGGCGCGATCAGCAGGTTGGTCACCTCGGGCAGCCCGAGGTCGTCGATCCGCGCCTGCGCGCGGTAGCCGGGGTAGTCCAGGGCAAGCAGCACCGTGGCTCCTCTCAGGTCCAGGGAAACCTGGTGGGCCGTAGCGGGTGCCCGGGCAGCGGCACTCGCCCGCCGCCCGACGTCAGCGCGGCCCAGTCCAGCTCGGCGCCACGCCGGTACAGCTCGGCAAGTGAGTTGTTGTCGTATTGGGAAAGCCAGAACGAACCGGGCAGCGTCCGCTTGCCGGCGCCAGCCAGCACCGGGCCGGACGCGATCTCCACGAAGTCTTGGCTGCCCAACGCTCGCAGCGCCTGGTCGAACAGCACCGGCAGCCGAGCATGCCGGGCGACGAATTCCGGGCCGGGTGTCCACCCCGCGGGCAGCAGTTCGCCGTCGACCGCCGTGGACAGTGGCACTCGCAACGGCTGCCAGCGCGCGCGGGCCGCCACCGCGGCAAGTTCATCTAGCACCGGATCGAGCAGCCGGGAATGGAACGCCCTGTCCACGGCCAGCCGGCGGTGGCTAATGCCGATCTCGTCCAGCGCTGCTTCGGCGCGAGCAATGGCGTCCGGACGCCCGGACAGCACATGGGTATTCGGACCGTTAGCGGCGGCGAGATCAGTGCCGGTCGCCACCGACATATCGATCGTGTCGTCGAGGGATGCGGACACCGCGAGCATCAAACCCGGCTCGGTCGCCCGCATCAGTCGATCACGCGCCGCCACCAACCGCAGTCCGTCGGACAGGCTGAGCGCGCCCGCAACGCACAGCGCGGTGAGCTCGCCGAGGCTGTGGCCCACGACGCAGTCCGGTGCGACCCCAGCCGCGAGCCAGGTACGGGCCAGCGCGACCTGGAAGGCGAAGTGGGCAACCTGCGGTCGGTCCAGGAGCGCCTCGCACTCGGCGATCACGGCGCGAAACGCCGGGAAACGGCTGTAGTCCGCCGGATGCGGGACTTCGGCGCCTTGGCCGCTGAACACGAACGTGAGCGATCCGAGCCTCGGCGGCCGCGAGAAATCCGCCCGGTCGAGGGCGCTGACCAGCCCGGCCGCGTCTCGACCGGACACCGCCACGCGCCACGGCCGGTGCGGGCGACCGGCCCCGAGCGTCGCGGCGACATCCACAACCCTGACCGCGGGCCGGGCGACGAGCGTGTCACGCAACCGCTGTGTCAGCAGCGTCAGAGAATCCTCGTCGTCGGCGCTGATCGCCACCAGCACGTCGCCGTCCGAAGTCCGGTCCGACCGCCGTGGGGACTGTTCGAGCACGACATGGGCGTTGGTACCGCCGAAACCCAGCGCGCTGACCCCAGCGCGCAGCGGTGTGCCATCCGACTTCCACCGTGCACACTCCGTCGAGAGGTAGAAGGGGCTCCGTTCCCACGGCAGTGCCGGATTTGGTCGAGTCGTCCCCACGACCGGCACGAGCTCCGAGTGCCGCAACATCAGCACGGTCTTGATCAGGCCCGCCATGCCGGCACACGTGTCCAGGTGGCCGACCGACGACTTCACCGACCCCAGCGCACAGAAACCGGTGTGCCCGTCGTCTGCCAGCGCCCGCGACAGCGCCTCGAACTCGACGGGATCACCAACCGACGTCCCTGTGCCGTGCGCCTCGATGTGTCCAATGGTGTTTGGCTCGACGCCGGCGCGGGCCATTGCGGCGCGCACCACGTCGGCGTGCCCGCGCACCGACGGCGCGGTGAACCCGGGCTTGTCACGACCGTCGTTGTTGATCGCCGACCCGATGATCACCGCGTGCACGGTGTCGCCGTCGGCCAGCGCGCGGTCGAGCCGTTTGAGCAGGACAACCCCGACGCCGTCGCCACCGACTACGCCGTCGGACTCGGCGTCGAAGACCCGGCAGCGGCCTGTGGGCGACAGTATGTACCCAGGGCTGTGCACATACCGGGGATTCGGGGTGTAGCGGACCGCCGCCGCTCCAGCGAGGGCAAGGTCGCAGTCCCCGGTCAGCACCGCCTGGACAGCGAGGTGCACCGCGACAAGCGAGGTCGAGCAGGCAGTCTGCACAGTGACCGCAGGACCGGTCAGCCCGAGCCGGTAAGCCACTCTCGTCGCCAGGAAGTCCGCCTGCCCGCCGATCAGGTCCATGATCGCCTCGACGGGGTCGTCGGTGTGGGCGGCCCGCGAGAAGTACGGCGGCTGCGGTCCGTAGAGGTTCATTCCGCAGCCCGCGTAGACACCGACGCGCACGTCGTCGCGGGCGGCCGCGTGGCCGCCATCCTCCAGCGCGAGATGGCAGTGTTCCAGCAGCAGCCGGTGCGCGGGGTCGGTGCGCTCGGCCTCGTCCGGGGTGATGCCGAAGAAGCCCGCGTCGAAGGCGTCGACGCCGGTCAACGGGACACCGACGGAGCACACGCCTGCGCGCAGGTTCCGCCAGAACGCCTCGACGTCGGCGGCGCCGGGGAACCTCGAGGCCATACCGACCACGGCCACTCGATTGTCGGTGGCCGCGGCCGGCTGCCCGGCCAGGACTTTCGGCGACTCGCCCGCGAGATGCCTTGCCAGCGCGGTGATCGTGGAATGCTCGACGAGTTCGTGTGCTGCGATTCGTCTGGCCAGCGCCCGTTCGATCCTGACCTTGACCCTGGTCAGCATCAGCGAGGTCAGGCCCAGCTCCTGCCACGGAGTGTCCGGGTCGGCCGGACCGCGGAGCACAGCGGCCACCGCGTCGGCGACCGCTCGCAGTTCGGCGCTCACCGCCGTGCCTCGAATCGGCTAGCCACGGCCCGAATCGTGGGTTCCCGCAGGAATTCCTCGATGGGTGGCGCGCCGCCAAGCTCGATCCGCATCCGTTCCAGCAGACGCACCAGCGCCAGCGAATTGCCGCCGACGTCGAAAAACGTCCGGTCGACTGGGACGCTGTCCAGCTCGAGCTCGGCGCACCAGATGCGGTGCAGCGCCAGTTCGGTCACGGTTCGCGGCGTTGCACCCGCCGGGAGCGCCGCCTCCGCCCGGGTGAGCCGGTGGCGGTCCAGCTTTCCGTTCGGTCCCAACGGGATCGCGTCGACCCGCAGCCACCGCTGCGGCACGAGGTAGGCCGGAAGCGTGTCGCTGAGCCGAGACCGCAGCACGCCGACCCAGTCCTCGACGGGCTCGCGCAGCACGACATAGGCCACCAACGCTGGGCCTGCGGTCCGGTCCTCCACCAGCACCGCTGCGTCGGCGACCTCGGGCAGGCCGCTCAGCACAGTCCGCACCTCGCCTGGCTCGACCCGATAACCCCTGATCTTCACCTGGTCGTCGAGCCGGCCCTGGTAGGCCAGTACCCCGGCATTGTCCAGCCGGACGAGGTCGCCAGTGCGGTAGAAGCGCTGCCCCGACCGGACGACGAACCGCTCATCGGTGCGGGCAGGGTCGCCGAGATAGCCCGCTGCGACGGCCTCGCCGCCGATGAGCAGCTCGCCGGGCACTCCGACCGGCACCGGCCGGCTGTCGCGATCGACCACCCGCAACACCACGTTGTCGATCGAACGCCCGATCGGCGGGGACGCCGGGCCGGCCGGGTCGACGCGATGCGACGTGACGATGATCGAAGCCTCGGTCGGTCCGTACTGGTTGTACAGCACCAGATGTGGGTTCGTGTCGAGGAACCGGCGCATGGGCGGCAGCAGCGTCAGCGGCTCGCCCGCCACGAACACCTCGCGCAGCTCGGGCAGCTTCGGTGCGCTGTCCACGAGATGGGCGAAGGGCGTCACCGGCAGGCACAGTCGCTGTACGCCGTGCCGGCGCAGGTGGTCTGCGAGTGCCGAGGGATCGAGCCGCACCGCGTCGTCAACCAGTACAAGCGTCGCCCCGGAGGCCAACGTCGTGAAGATCTCCTGCACGCTCACGTCGAAGCCGGGGGACGTCCACTGGAGCGTGGTCAGCGGCTGGTGCAGGCGCTGCTGCCAGCAGACCAGGTTGACTGGTCCGCGGTGCGGCACCGCGACTGCTTTCGGCGCGCCCGCCGAGCCGGACGTATAGACACAGTAGGCGATCGAGTCGGGGTAGGCCGCGACCTCGGGCGCCGTTTCCGGCAGGTCGTCATCAGTCCTCGTGTCGGTGACGACCAGCCGGGCGCGGCTATCGCTGACCATCAGCTGCCGCCGGCCGGCCGGCAGCGCGGGATCGACGGGTACGTAGGCAGCACCGCACTTGAGTACCGCGAGCAGCGCGGCGATCAAGCCGGGACCGCGTGGCAGGCTCACCGCGACCAAGTCTCCGGGCACCACGCCCTCGCGGATCAGCTGATGGGACAAGCGGTTTGCGAAAGCCGTCAACTCCGCGTAGGTGATCCGGCAGTTGTCACCGAGCAACGCGACCGCGCCCGGCGTGCGCGCCGCCTGTTGGTCGACAAGCTCGTGCAGGCAGGCAGACTCGACTGCAGTGACCGCTCCGTCCAACGCCGACAACAGATCCAGGTCGCCGTCAATCACAGTGCCGACGGTCGACAATGGCGACGTCGGCTGCCGCAGCGCACCACGCAGCAGATCCTCCAGGTACTCCAGCAGCCGCAGCACTGTTACGCGGTCGAACAGGTCGGTGTCGTACTCCACCGTGACGCCGATGCTGTCCTGGCGCGCGGTCAGATAGACGGTCAGGTCGAACGGCGCCTGCTCGCGTGGCACATCCAGCACGGACGTGGTCAGCCGCTCGTCGCCGAAGGTGACCGCGCTCTGCTCCTCGTACTCCACGAGCACGGTGAACAGCGGGTTCGCCCCAGCGACCCGATCCGGGCAGACTGCGTCCACCACGACGTCGAACGGCACATCGCAGTGGTCGATCGCGTCGCTGAGCCGGTCACGGGTCCGGCGTGCCAACTCCGCCAGACTGGGGTCGCCGGACAGATCCTGCCGGACCGCGACCGTCTCCACGAACATGCCGACCATGTCCTCGGTTCCGGGCGGGCGGAGGCTCACCGCCGTGCCAAGCACGAAATCGTCCTGGCTGGCGAAGCGGCCAAGCACCGCGCCGAGCGCGCCGAACAGGGTCATGAAGGCCGAGCAGCCACTGCCGCGGCTGAACGCTCGGATCTGCCTGGCCAACTCGGCGTCCAGGCCGCGGCTGACGCTGGCGCCCCGACGGCACGCGTCACCGGTCCGAGGCCGGTCGGTCGGCAGTTGCAGCGGAGGGGCGTCCCGCAGTTCCCGCCGCCAGAACTCGACGTCACCGAGCCGCTCCTCGAACATCCACTGCGGATCGATCGGCGGCAGGTCGTCAGAGGCGCCGCGGTAGAACGCGGCTAGGTCCCGGCACAGCACAGAGGTCGACGCCGAGTCGAACACAATGTGGTGCGCGGTCAGGCAGAGCAGGTGTCGGTCCGGACCGAGCGCCCCGATGCTCGCGTGCAGCAGCGGCCCAGCAGCCAGGTCGAGCTCGACATCCGCGTGAGCGTCCCGCAGCGCGAGCACGGCCTGTTCCACGTTCTGGCCGTGGACGTCGACCAGCGGGCAGTCCAGCACCACCGAGCCGTGCACGACCTGGCAAAGCACGTCGTCGACCTCACGGAACGTCGTACGCAACTGCGGGTGCCGGCGCACCACTCGATTCAGCGCCATACGCAGCGCCGGCACGTCCAGCGGGCCGTCCAACAGCAGCGCCTTCGGCTCGTAGTGCACCCGCCTGCCGGGGTGCATCCGGTCCATCAGCCACATCCGGCGCTGTGCCGGCGATGCCGGACGCAGTTCGGGACCGACGCAGTCGTCCTTCAGCGCGGACAACTCCGGCAGAGCGGCCAGCATCCGGTCGCCGGGCAGCCCGAAGTCGACGAAGCAGCCGATCTCGTCCGCCCCGGCGGCCACCAGCGCGTCCAGCACCGGGCGGACATCGCGGGGGCTCCCGATCAGCGCCCGCTCCCGGCAGTACCGCTCGTAGGCGCGTTCGAGCAGGAAGTCGACGTCCTCGGTGGGCGTGTCAGACAGGTCCACGTCGACACCCAGGCTGTTCATCACGTTGTCGAACAGCGACAGCGAGGACCTCAGATAGGCGGTGAAGGGCCGGAACGCCTCGGCGCGGACCTGTGCGGTGTCCGCACCGAGATAGGTGTGCACCAGCACCACGACCCGACCCTCGTCGGGGTCGAGCCCGACCTCCGCCCTCGTCCTGCGGTACAGCGTGATGTTCTCCGCGAGGTCGGACGCGTCCTGCTGCATCAGATTGGTCAGTACGCCCAGCCCGCACCTGGCCGCCTGCACGTAACTGTCCGGATTGGACAGTACTGCCATGAACAGCGGCGGCAACGGCTGCACCGGCTTGGGGAATAGACTCACCTCGATCGGTTTGCCGTCACCGGAGGTCGCCGGCACCGACTGGCCCGACCACAACCGCCGGACGATCTCCAGCCGCTGGAACATCACTTCGCGCTGGTGGCCGAAGTTCTCCGGGGCGAGCGCGAAGTCGTTGGCGTGCCAGCCGCTGGCCACGCACAGTCCCGTCCGGCCGCCGGACAGGTTGTCCACGACCGACCACTCCTCGGCGACCCGGATCGGGTCGTGCAGCGGCAACACCACCGAACCTGCGTGCAGCCGGACCCTGGAGGTACGGGTGGCGATCGCCGCGGCCAGCACCGACGGATTCGGGAACAAGCTGCCGAACGGGTGGAAGTGGCGCTCCGGCAGCCACACCGCGTGGAAGCCGTTGGCGTCGGCGAACTCCGCGGCGGCGATCAGGTCGTGGTAACCCCGCTGTCCGCCCTCGCCGTCGTAGGAGCCGAAGAAGTACAGGCTGAATTCGACTAGGCCGGCCGGCGCCTGCTCGTCGGGCTCGGTCGCGCCCAGCCGACGGGCAAGCGCCCGAGGGGTCGCGGACGGCTCGAACAGTTCGCGTACTGGTACCCGGACGCCGAACCGGTCGTGCAGCTTGCGGGTCAGCGCCAGCAGGCAGAGCGAGTCCCCGCCGAGGTCGAGGAAGCTCGTGTCGGGTTCAGCTGACTCGAATGGGATGCCGAACTGGGCCGCAGTCATCTCGCGCACGGCGTGCAGCACGTGGTTCATGATTGACTCCTGTTCAGCTCGACCTGCGCCAGAACGCGCCGAGGCCGTCGATGTCCTCGATCTCGTCGTGCACGGCGTTGCGCTCGCGCCAGTCGTGTACAGCCTTGCGGCACACCGGGATGTGATAGTCGTCCACGATCACGAAGCCGCCTGCGGACAGCTTCGGATAGAGCGAGTCCAACGTCTGGACCGTCGAGTCGTACAGGTCGCTGTCCAGCCGCAACACGGCCAGCCGCTCGATCGGCGCGGTCGGCAGCGTTTCGTGGAACCAGCCAGGCAGAAACCGGACCTGGTCGTCCAGCAGCCCGTAACGGGCGAAGTTGCCGCGGACGGTCGGCAGGTCGACGGCAATCACGTCGTTGTAGCGGTAGGCGGCCAACTCGCGGTCGCCCGGGTGGCTGTCCTCGTCGGCGACCGGCATGCCCCGGAAGGAGTCCGCGGCCCACACCACCCGGTCGGTGACTCCGTGCGCCCGCAGCACGGCCCGCATCAGGATGCAGGCACCACCGCGCCAGACGCCGGTCTCGATCAAGTCGCCTGGCACCCCGTCGGACAGGACCTGCTCCACGCAGTGCTGGAGATTGTCCATTCGGCGCATGCCGATCATCGAGTGGGCCACGCTCGGCCAGTCCACGCCGAGCCGACGGTTGAGCTCGTCGTAGGCGGTGGCGCTCGCCCAACTCGCCGGGATCGGCGGATCCTGGTAAATGGTGTTGGTCAACACGTTTTTGATCAAGTCAAGGTAAAGTTCGGTCATGGCTCCTCCGCACCTGGTCGGCCAGCAACGCCGCGAGCTCGCGGACCGTCGGCCGGGCAAGGAAATCCGACAGCGGGACGGCGACCGGGTACCTGCCGCGCAGCCTGGCCAGCACCAGTGCCGCCGACAGTGAGCTGCCGCCCAGATCAGGCAGGCTCTGGTCGCGGCCGGTCACCGCACGGCCGGTCACCTCGGCGAAGGCGGCGGCGACCGCCTGCTCGGCCGCGCTGGACGGGGGGTCGCCGTGCGCGGTGGGCGGCGGCGGGTCGGGCAGCCGGGAGCGGTCGATCTTGCCGTTGGAGGACAACGGGATCGCCGCGACTGGGACCAGGCGCGCCGGCACCATGAATGCGGGCAACCGTTCGGCGAGGAACTCCTGTACCCCGGCGGTCCGGCCGACAACGTAGCCGACAAGGAAGCGCTGTCCTCCCGACTCCTTCGCGGCGACCGCACACGAGGCGACCGAGGGATGCTGGGACAGCACCGCCTCCACCTCGCCGGGCTCCACCCGGTAACCCATGATCTTGACCTGGTCGTCGGCCCGCCCCAGGTATATCAACTCGCCGTCGTCGCCCTCGCGCACCAGGTCACCAGTCCGGTAGGCAGGCGCGTCCGCCCAGTCCACCGGCACGAACCGGCTCGCGGTCCGCACCGGGTCACGACGGTAGCCGGCGGCCACACCGACGCCGGCCAGCCACAACTCGTCGTCGACGATCCGAGCAGTCATGCCAGGGACGGGACGTCCGATCGGTGGCGACGCCGGCCACTCGGCGGCCGGCCGGGTGAGCGTGTGGAAGGTCGCCACATGGGTTTCGGCGGGACCGTAGTGATTGTGCAGCCGGCAGGCCGGCAGCATCGTGAACAGCTGTCGCACGGCGGGAGTGATCCTCAGCGCCTCTCCGGCCGCCGCGACCTCACGCAATGACAACGGAACCCGGTCGCCGCCGACTACGAGCTCGGCCAGGGCGGCGAGTGCTGCCGGGGACAGGAACAGACGTTGGATCATCCAGTCGTTGATCAGCTCGGCGACCCGCGCGATGTCGCTACGGTCGGCGTCACCTGGCAGGTACAGGGCACCGCCGCTCGCCCATGCCGTGAACACCTCCTGCACGAAGACGTCGAAACCCAGTGGTGCGAACTGCAACGTCCGCAGCGGCTCAGGCGAAGTGCTGGCTAACGTCCACTCGACGAGGTTGTCCAGGCATCGGTGCGGCATCTCGATCGCCTTGGGCGTACCGGACGACCCGGACGTGAATACCACGTAAGCCAGGTCGTCAC
The DNA here is from genome assembly GCF_053587275.1 of Amycolatopsis sp. NPDC003676. Classification (NCBI taxonomy): domain Bacteria; kingdom Bacillati; phylum Actinomycetota; class Actinomycetes; order Pseudonocardiales; family Pseudonocardiaceae; genus Amycolatopsis; species Amycolatopsis sp. NPDC003676. The sequence continues at coordinate 30,114 of NZ_JBSFNS010000024.1, read as the reverse complement.
GCCCGACGGGTTCCGCCGGCCCAGCTGTCAGCCGTAGGCCGGTGGCGACCGTAACCCGAGGGCGGCACACATCCGCCATGTGCTGGAGCCGTGCCTGCGGATAACCGGGATCCGCCACGCAGAAGGCCGCGCCAGACAGCATCGATCCCAGGACGGCAACCGCGAGTTCAGCTGTCCGGCCGAGACGCACCAGCACGACGTCACCCCGGCGAACTCCCTGTGCTGCAAGGCGTTCGGCCATCTCCGCGGCCCGCCGCCACAGTGCGGCCCTAGTCACCGTTTCCGCAGTGGTGACCACCGCCGGCCGCGTTGGCCCCTCGGCCACCAAGTCCCGTATCAGAGCCAGAACTCGCGACACGTCAGGCACCTCCCGTTCGATGGTTGTCGCGACGGCAACGCTGCCAGCGGCTCCTGCTTCCGCCGTTCTCTCGGCTTCGAACGCGGGGAAAACGCGAGAACCGACACAAGACGGGCCGCCCGAGATGCGTGACCCCATCGGCGGATCCCGCTTTGGAAATGTGCAGAGTGTCAGTTCTGGACGAACGATCGCCGCGGCGCGAGCGCGGCAATAAGCGCCCCGCTATCCGACCATCCTGGACAGCCTGAGGTACAGGATCATGGTCGGCCTTGCAGGACCTTGTCAACGTCGAAGCTCCCTGATTCCGGTGCCATGGGGTGCGCGGTTCACCCAAGTCCGTGGCCCAGTACTTCCGAAACTGCTGAGTCGCAAAGTAGCGAAGTTATAGCTCGGTTCTGGCTCGTCAGCCCGGCCAGTCGAGCGGTCCGATGCACCCCTGGTTGAACGAATCCTTGGCTTTGCCATGGGCGAGCACCCGATCGGCGTATTGATCATCAATCGGACTTTGTCTTAACGTCAGATGTATTCTGAGATGTCGGTGAATTCAGGAATTGACAGATTTGATCACAGTGTGTCGTTGCGACTTCGTCATGTCGGCGGAATTTGCAAAGAGTCAAATAACGGACGAGGTTGCATTTTGGCTTTGCTCCCTGGCGATTACCCGCGAATTGCTGATGCGGGCCCCGGGCACGTTCGGTTGCTTGCGGAATCAGAGGCCGCGTTGCCTCCGATACTCGTCCAGCGCTCCACGCTGAAGGTTGTCGACGGGATGCATCGGCTTCGGGCTGCGCTGCTGCGCGGTGAGTCGGAGAGCCGATCAGATCGGGAGGCGGCGAACCGCGGCCGGTCCGCTCTGCCGGAAGCCCCGGTCGTCACTCGCGTGGGGGCGGATGGACGAATGCGCCCGGTCGACGCGGCCGAGGGGAGGCCTCGAGCGGCTGAGATCCTCTCGGCCAGGCCGGAGGCGTCCTTGCGCGAGGCTGCCAGGGCTTCAGGCATCGCTGTCGGTACAGCGCGTGATGTACGAGAACGCATGGGACGCGGAGAGGATCCGATACCTGTGCGCCAGCAGAGGGGTTGCGACCGTCTCCGCGCGGCATCGATGGCAAGAAAGGGTCGCGTGTCCGTGCGACCAGCTGGCCCAAAGGACTACCTGGCGATACTTCATGTGTTGAAGCGTGATCCGTCGCTGCGGTTCACTGACGCCGGCTGCGGCGTCTTGCGATGGTTGGACGTCCACGCGATCGGATCCAACGATTGGGAAAACCTGGTGGGGAGGTTGCCGTCGCACTGCGCCACGGCCGTCGCGGATAGTGCACGGCATTGCGCTGCGGCCTGGAAGGAGTTGGCCGACCGGCTGGAACGGCGCGACCTGGATGCGCGGGATGAGCCTGCTTGATCTGCTGCGGTGATGTTTGGCTGAGCGGCGATCGTCGCGGCGGCATGAATTCTCATGGTTTGACAGTGCGTTCGCGTGTTTCTCCGAAATGTCGGAGCTGGGTGTTCAAGTGCGGATATCTCGCAGTTGAAAACTCGGCGAACTGGACGAGCTTCGAATCTACGCGGTTGATGTCAGTTGGTCAAAATTGGCCCGCCGGTTGCCGCGACGTCTCTTCGAATCATCTTGAGAGTAGTCGTCGCCTGACTTTTCTGTCCACCTCGGTCGGTTTGACTGCGAGTCCTGGTGGCGAGTTCATGGTGTTCCGGTCCCTGTCGGCGGGTGAGAGGTGTTCATTGAGATCGAGGTCGAAGATCGTCTTCGAAAGGATTTGTTCACCGAACTGTTCGTAGAGGCGGCAGCGGAAGACCTGAAGATCGACGACAGTTTGCGTGCGATGCACGGCCTGGGTTCTCTGGGTTTCGCTGAACTTCGGGTTCAGGGTGAGGATCTCTTCAATGTCCGCATCAGTGACGACGAATTCACGCCTGAGAACTTCTCGGCGCTTCGTTCGGTAGCAGACCTCGTGCGGCGACTCCAGGCGCAGAGCGGTCATGAGTGAAACCATCGCTCCGGACGTGATGCGCGGATTGCGTGCCGACCGCCGTCTGCACTTCGACCACTACGGATATCGGCCTCCGTTCGCGTCATTGGGCGGAGAAGGCATCCGGCAGAGACTCGTACGGATGGAAGATCCCGGCGCAGGTACGGTGCACGAGGTGCTGGATGCAAGCGGCGGCTATGCGAGCGCATGTCTCGGCGCGGCTCGGCCAGTGCAACTGACGGACGAGATCGGCTCGATCGAGAGGTCTCTGCTGCTCGTGGAGCTGTTCGGCGACGGCGGCCTGCTGTCCGGGCACTGCGGTTCGGGGGAGTACCACGTGAGCGGTCGCAGTTCCGGCTCCGAGGGAATGGAACTGGCTCTTCGGCTGGTGCTTGTGCCGCGAATCAGCCGACGGACCCTGCGCCCGTCGGCCGAGCGCGGAGGTTGCGATCTGATTCTTGCGTTCGAAGGAGCGCGGCACGGCCGGACCGGTGGTCTGGTGCTCCTGCTCAACCGGCGGCATTTCCAGGCTGGGCTTCCCTCGCTGGCCCGTTGCCCTCCCCAAGCAACCCTGGGATCGCTCGACCGTGCCAGCCTTGCCTCGCCACGTTCTCGTACCGGGCGCGCGGCGCGCAGCCAACGGACGAGCCTGGATGACGTTCCCGTGGTGCCGCCAGCTGGGCTGGGTCTCGTCGCTGCCCACGCTGCCTCCTGCTCTGTTCGACGATCTGACCGCACTCAACGACTGGTTCGGCCGGGTGGTCCTGGAAGACCTCCCGGTGGTGCCGGTCCGGTATCGCTCCGGCGAGATCTTTGCCCGGGAGAAACGGCTTGACGAGCTGGAGCGGACCACCCTGTTCGGCCCTGGCCGGTTGAATCTCGCGATGCTGGGCCTGCCGGAGGCTCGCACCTCCGGTTCCGGCTGCGGCCGTGGGAACCGGTCCGGATGTGCTCGTCGTGGAGAACAGCGATACGTATGGGGTGGCGGTGGAGCAGCTCCGCGGCAGCGCGGAACACGGCATCGGTGCCGTCGTCTGGGGTTCCGGCAAGACCTTTCCGGCGCAGGTCCCTTCGCTCGAGGTCGACGTGGCCGGACAGGGGCCGCTGTGCGGGATTGCTTGGTACTGGGGCGATTACGACCCGATCGGAACCGCTACGGCAGTGGCGGCGGCCCGCGCGGCCGGCGGGATCGAGGTCCTGCCCGGCCACGGGACTGTGGGCGGAGATGGCCCGGTTCCCCGTGCAGGAAGCGGGCACCCTCGACTGGTCCGCGGCGGTCGGCGAGGAGTGGTTAAGGCCGGAGGTATGGGCCAGCTGTCCTACGTCCGGGCCGCGGGCGGCCGGATCGCGCAGGAACTGGTCCCGGCGGAAGCCGTTGCCGCGTGGGTCGCCGGTCTCTCGGCTGGTCCACGCGGCTAGGCGAGTTCCTCGCCGGCAGGAGCGGTCAGTTCCGAGGATGGTCAGGAAGTGCTGCGTCGCTTTGCTTTTCGCGGGAAGCGCACATCGTCGACGACGGGATCGAGGTAGCGATCGTCGATCCCGCGCCCACACGCTCGAGTCCCCGTCGCACGCCGAGTTCATCCGGGTTCGCCAAGCCCTCTACGACGCCATCGCGCGGCCGAGGCGGACACCGCGGGGGCGTTGTCCCGTCGTTCCCTGGTCGAGTCGGTGTTCAGCGATATCCAGGCAAGCGCGTGGTACAGAGGGCTGTTCACGAGACGGGTGTTCATGGTCAGCGACTCGGCGAGCCGGTGTACTGCCGCGGTTGCGGCGCGCTTGTCGAGGCCGGAGTCTGCCTCGGGCTGCGCGGTGGCGACCTAGAATCGGTCTGATGCTGGGCGTAGCTCACGGTCGGGATCTAGCCAGTTTGCGCAGGTGAGGACGCTGGCGTTCACGAGTTCGGTGCTCACTCGCGCGGTGTACAGGCCGCGGTCGCTCAGGGCTTGGGTGTCCATTTGCGCACTTCGGCGGCAACTGGGTGGCTCCGTGAGGCCTGTGTGCGTGCTGGGCAATCCATTCACGTGTGGTCGTGACGTGCGAGTGGTTGTCTAGACGGGGATCCGCGGAGGATGCGCTCGGCGTCGCCGACTTGCTCGTACGCGCGGTCGAGCACCTGTTGCATCTCCGACCGCGGGCGCAGGTCCGGCTTTTGGTGCCAGGACGCGACCGTGCGGACGCCGATGCCTAGGTGCGCGGCGAAACCCTCATCGCTCATTCGGAGAGCGGCTTGCAGCGCTGATGCGGTGCGGCCCGTCCATTCGTCGGCCGGATTCGTCGGCGCGCGCATTCCGAATTCGAAGCTGCATTAGTCGTGCACTGCTCATGCACTGGCGGTGCATGGGAACGGTCGCCGTTTCGGCCTTGAATTCGGGGTATGGAAATCACCTGGTTCATCAGCCCGAAGCCCAAGCCGTCACCGCTTCTTCTGCACGTGGTCGACAACCGTCGCCAGGCTGGTCTGGACATCGTCCAGCCGGTCGAAGATCTCGTCCAAGCGCTGCTCCAGCGCGTCAAGACGGGACGAGAGTTCGCCGCCGTCGTCGGCCGGTTCGTCGGGGTGCGGCGGCGTGCGGTTCTGCAGCACGGCCTGCAGATGCTGCGGGTGCCAGCCGAGCGTGGTCGAGAGGGCTTCGAGCGTGCGCGCGCTCCGTCGGCGCTCGACCGTGTGGTGCTGCAGCTCGCGCACGATCGCCTGCGACACGTGCGACCGCTCGGCCAGCTCGCGCTGTCGCCAGCCGAGTTCGTGCACGCGCATGTCGATCGCCTTCGCGACCGCCGCCCAATCCTCCGACACCTATTCCTCCGCACTCCGGCTCAGCGCCGAGATTAGCGCGTCATTGCGCTTTCCTCACAGCGCGTAGCGGGTGCGCCGCAGCGCGTCGAATACTTATGACCTTCTGGCTCGGTTGGGCGGTTTGGGTTCTCGATGCGATGCCTTGCTGGGCGCGCCCGGCGAGGGGAGAGGCTTCATGACCGTACGTCTCGGTCGGGCCATGCCGGGCTTCGCTTACTTGGAAACTGAGGTTTCGGCGGTGCTGCGCATGCTCGCAGCGGACAGCCAGCGTGTGGAATGTTGCTCAGCCGGGCACCGGGAAGGAGGCGTCAGCGCGCGTAGGTCCCTTCGAATGGCCTGCCGGCCAGAGGGGCGTCCCAGTAAGGCGGGAGTTCTCGTGGACTACGGGAGAGGCTTGGCAGAGTTTGGCTGCGAACCAGATTCCGAAGACCTGCGGATTTGCAGGGTGTGATCCACATGTCGATAACATATGAGGATATCATGCGAGGTCCCTGATGGTGTTTCGGACCCCCCTGAAAATGGGGCCCCGACCGTCGTATACTCTCTTCATCAGCAAGTCCGAGTGGCGGAATGGCAGACGCGCTAGCTTGAGGTGCTAGTGTCCTTAACGGACGTGGGGGTTCAAGTCCCCCCTCGGACACCAAAACTGGTGAGATTTCCCCAAGTCTCGCAGCAGCCGATCACCCAGCACAAGGGTGGTCGGCTTTCCTCGTTGGCCAGCCTTGCCGCAGCCGTCGGGCGGTGGTCAGCGTGACCGCTGTGGTGCCGCCGCTCATCCCCGGAGCTGAGTCAGCTGGGTCTCTCGCGACGTTGACTCCGGACGCTGAACGGCTCCCTTTGCCCGCTGCACCGGCTCCGGCTCGCCAGACGGAGCTGGTCTACGCGCTGTCCCGCCTCGACGCTTCCGGACGGCTGTCCGCGACCACGGTGCTGGCGCAGCTCCGGTGGCGGACCTCGATCCGGCTCGCCGCCACCGTCGTCGGGACATCCGTAGTGTTCCGTCCGGATCGGCACGGGGTGTTCGCCCTGGATCCCAAGCGGAAAGTCGTCGTCCCGCTGCTGCTTCGCCGCCCGTGCCGTCTGCGCGCCGGTGATCAGGCGTTGCTGGTCGCGGACATCCGGGAGAACCTCCTGGTGGTCCACCCGACGGCTGCTCTGGACAAGATCGTGCTCGCGCGGCACGCCTCCCTGATCGGAGGCACTGGCGATGACCACTAGCCAGGTCGAACTCGACGCAGCCCGGCTTCTGCTCTCGAAAATGGGCCTCACTCCGGCAGACCTGCTCAACCAGCCGGGACCTGCGGCCGAGATTCCGACGTTCTCCGTCTACATCCCTATCGTGGCGCGCTCGGTGTCTGCGGCCACGGCACGTTCCTACTCCAGCTACTGGGCGCAGGTCGAGGCAGCGTGGGGCGGTCGGCGGATCGACGAGCCCACGCCGTCTGAGATCAAGGCGCTCGCCGAGCGATCCCGGGCGACAGCGTTGGTGCGGAGCAACTCCCGCGGCGGTCGCTACGCCATGGAGAACTTCATCGCCGCGCTGCGCTGCCTCTACCGCCACGCCGTCGACGACGAGCTGCTCACCGAGCTTCAGAACCCCGCGCTCAAAGTCGCGAAACCTCGCCGGTTGCCCTCCCCGAGGCGAGCACTGACCGCGGACGAACTCACCGAGATCAACATCGTCGCCGCCGAGACCGGCGACGATCCCGATCTCGACACGCTCCTGCTGAGGCTCCACACCGAGACTGCCGGTCGCCGGGGCGGCGCGCTCAGTCTCCGGCCCCGAGACCTCGACTCCGACGAGTGTCTCGTCTACCTCAGGGAGAAGGAAGGCTCCAGCCGGTTCCAGCCCGTGTCCCCGACGCTGATGGGGCTCCTTGTCGACCACGGCACGCAGCGCGGCGCGACGCATCCCGACGGGCAACTGCTGCGGTATCGCAGCGGTGAACCGATCATCAAACGCCGCTACGACCACCTGTGGAAGCGGGCCGGGCAGCATCTGCCGTTCGTGCGCAACCAGAACGTCTCCACCCACTGGCTCCGCCACACCACGCTCACCTGGGTCGAGCGCCGCTTCGGCTACGGCATCGCCCACGCCTACGCAGGGCATTTCGATTCCTCCGACAACGCCACCGTCACCTACATCAAAGCCTCGATCCACGACGTCGCCACGGCGTTGTCCGTTCTGACGGGCGAGCCGCATCCCCTGGCGCACCGGCATGTTCCAGGAGGTATGTCATGACCCGGACTCCGCGATGGACTGCCTCGCTCGCGGTGCAGTGCGCCTGCACCGCGCTCGTCGCGCTCGGTGCCGCCTACGCCTCCTACCGCCACGGACGCACCTTCGCGCTCCGCTTTGGCGCTGACCAGGCCACCGCCGCGATCTGGCCGCTGATCGTCGACGGTCTCCTCGTCATCGCGACCGTCGAACTCTGGAAGCGCACGGTTGATACCGGCCGCCGGACCGCGTGGTCAGCCTTCGCGTTCGGGATCTCGCTCTCGCTTTGCGCCAACATCGGAGCAGCCGAGAACCTCACCGTCCTCAGCGTCATCATCGCCGCGAGCCCGCCCGTCGCGCTCCTCCTCGCGGTAGAGCTGTTCAACCGGGCTTTGCAACGCAGCTGTGCAGTCCAGGACGAGACCACCGAGACGTCCGCCGAGACAGCGGTGCCCGACCCGGAGAACGCGTCCGAGATCAAGGGACTGACAGCCGAGCAACGAATGTGGCAGTACTTCGTGCACGAACACGCGCGCGGACGCACACCGTCCGGCGCGGAACTTGACCGCGTCGCGAACACCCATAACTACGGACGGCGCATCCTGCGCGACTGGAGAGCAACCGGTCGTATCGGCCAATTGGAGCATGAACCGGAGCGGCCAAAAATCCTGGCCGCCTGATTGTTGGGAGATCCACGCATGGACGCGGACGGGACCACAGAGGGTGGACCCCGTCCGCGTCGATTTGGCTACTGTGCGTGTTTCGTCAGTTGTCGCCACAATTCAGTCGCGGGTCCGGTACAGCGGGCTGGTAAGGCAGTCTCGGCAGGCGTCCCCGGTCGTCTCCTGCCACGGCGGGGAGCGGTCTCGAGGGGGCTAGGGCCGAAGGCCTCGGCACCCTCCTGCGGTTGGCCATGGAAGAGGCGTTGTAGTGCGATGCTCGAGTCGGGATGCTCCACCGAGGTTGTGCGTCGGCAGTGGCCGAGTTGTCACGCACCCGGACGCACGTGGCCGGATCGGGGCTGCGAGGTCCAGCACCTGTGGCGATAGCGATTCCATAGCTATCGCTGCGCTTGTCTCGGCGATGTCCCCCAGATCTCGCCTGCGGAGAAAGGCTCGCGGTGGGCGAGTGGGTGGAGTTCTCCAGCCAGCGTTGCGAGGGCGGTGGCGACGTCGTGAATCGTGGCTTTGACATAGGTGGCGGTGCTGGTCGCGTGAGCCGGGCTGGTTTGGGTGGAGTGTCCGGCGTAGGCCTGGGCGGTGGCGTAGCCGAAGTTGCGTTCGACCCAGGTGAGGGTGGTGTGGCGGAGCCAGTGTGTGGTGATGCCGTGGCGGGCGATCCAAGGCTCCACGCGGCCGATGCGGTTCCAGAGGCTGTCGTAGCGGCGTCGGGTGATCGGTTTTCCGTTGCGGTAGCGCAGCAATGGTGTGTCGGGGGTTTCGGCGGGGCGGTGACTGGCGTGGTCGAGCAGGGCGTGCATGAGGGTGGGGGAGACGGGCTGCCAGCGGGTTGTCTCGCCTTTTTCCTTAAGCAGGACGAGGTATTGGTGGGGGTCGAGGCAGGGTTCGGTGAGGGCGAGTGCGCCTCCGCGGCGGCAGGCGGTTTCCGTGTGGAGTCGGAGAAGGAGGCTGTCGAGGTGGGGGTCGGTGCCGCCGGTTGCGGCCGCACCGTTGATGGCGTGGAGTTCGGTGTTGGTGAGTGCGCGGCGGGGCGAGGGGTGACGTCGTGGTTTGGCGATGTGGGCGGCTGGGTTGTCGGGGTGGGTGATGATGCGGTCGAGTTCGGCGTGGCGGTAGAGGCATCGTGCCGCGGCGACGAAGTGTTCGGCGGCGCTGGTTCCGCCGCGGGAGTTGCGGCGGACCTGCGCTTCGGCTTTGACGTGGCCGGCCAGGTGCAGGAATTCGGTCGGGGTCGGCTCGGCGATCGGCCGGTCGGGCCATACGTCGAGCAGGATGTTCCAGTAGGGCTGGTACGTGCGGCGGGCTCCTGGCGTGACGGCGCGCGCGACACGCGGAATGTAGTCCGCGAAGGTCGGGCCTGGACAAGGCGACGTCGTTGTACTGCTGAGGAGTTGTTCCGCTGAGACACCGAGTTTGTCGATGACGAGGTGTGCGGCGGCGAGGGCTGCGTCGGCCGTCATCGCGGGATCGAGTCCAAGCCTGAGCAGAGGTGGGTGCTGACCATGACGGCAAGGGCACTTTGGGCGTGCGCGAGCAGGAGGTCGTATGCGGGTGCTGCGGCGAGGAGCATGGTGTCGCCGGGTCGTATGCCGATCGCTTGTCTTGCTGAGTGCGGTAGCAGGACGAATTGGTTGCTGCGCACGGGATGGGTTCCGTGCGGTGTCCGGGTGAGGACGAGGGTGTCGGGGAGCGCGGTGATGTCCAGGTGGTCGCCGACGGACCAGCCGAGGTTGGTAAGCAGCGTGCGGGCGGAGATCCGGCCGGACCGGTCGATGTGGCCCAGCGCGTATGCCATGGATGTATCGGGCTCCGACCGGATGATTGCCAGGGGCAACGGTTCTTGCTGGACCAACGTTCTGGCACTTGGCAGGGCAAGCGCTCTGACGATCTGTTCTGCCGTCAGTTCTCGACCGGTCACCAGGTCCTCCGCAGCCGCAATCAGGGGTGTGCCAAGGCACGCAATCTGACCGGGGAACTCATGCGGCGGTCATCGGCGCTGGGCTGATTCCCGCTGTGAGAGTTCGAATCCCCGGGAGGCATCCCTGAGAACACACGGTTCTCTCAGGCTTCTGAGCTGCGGTTTTCGCAGTGGAGGTGATGAGCTGCCATCGGGTGCACCGGGGTGAGCCGGCTTGACGACAGAGTTGATGCACGACAGCGCAGCCGAGCATCCGAACGGATCAATAGTTCGAAGAGGCCAGTCATGGTCCTTGCGGGTGGAATGTGGTGCGACGGGTTTGGTGGCCCGACGGGTTGCTGACGCTGGCGACAGCGGAGTTGTGGCGGGATCAACGGGGCAGCGGACGTCCGTTGGCGTGGGCAGCGTTCCTGTTCGGGATTTCGTTGTCGTTGTGCGCGAATATCGGTGCGGTTCCGTCGTTCGGGGTGACGGTGGCGGAAGTCAGGGGTAAAGCCGAGGATGCAGGGGATAGTCAGGCACGGACGCAGCCCTCACCCGAATCGGCTGAGCTGGAGCGCGATTTGAGCGTTGACCAGCGAATGTGGCTGCCGCTGTCAGCGGGAGGCAGCCTGGGGCGCCGCCCGTCTGGTGGGGAGTTGGATCGGGGCGGACGACCCAACGCGGTTGCCCGATCGCCAGCGGCCGCGGATACGTGTGGTGAGCTTGTGCGTGCCGATCCATGAGTGCGGCGCGCGGTTGAGGGCAGCGACTGAGCTTCTGGCGTGACCTGCCGACTACGGTTTGGGCAGCCACACAGCGACTTCGGCAAGGGCGTCGAGCACGCTGTCGTCGACGCGGCCTCCGATAGCCTCCGTTCTAGCAAGGACGACCTTGGTGCCATCGCGGTGCGATTGAAGTGATGGCCGGTGAGATCAACCCCGGCGAGGCCGAGCAGCGCGCCGGCGAGCGGAGCGATGTCACCGCTGCCCTGAACCGCTTCGACATTGGCGTACTGGCGCGGCACCACCGCCAGCAGCCGAGTGGTGAGCAGCAATTCGAGTTCGCGCCGCGCGCGGAGGCTCGCCGCGGGGTCTCCGCGCGCGGCGGTTCGGGGAGGTCGAAGCCCTTGGCGGCCGGCACCTGCTGGCCCGCCTCGCTCGCGAGGCGCGGGCTGCCGCCCACCCGCAACACGCTCGAGGACTGCGTATACCGCTAGCGTGCAGGAAGATCCATGCCATGACGCCCGACTCCCGATTCCGGCTCGTCCCGATGCGCCCGCGCGACCCGGACGAAGCCGGGCGCGCCGCGTCCACCTTGGAGCTGTTCTTCGACCTCGTCTTCGTGGTCGCCGTGAGCATCGCCGCCGCGCAGTTGCACCATGCGCTCGGCGAGGGGCACGTGCTCGACGGGATCGGCAACTACTGCGTCGTGTTCTTCGGGATCTGGTGGGCCTGGATGAACTTCACCTGGTTCGCCACCTCGTTCGACACCGACGACTGGCTGTACCGGGTCTTCACGATCGTGCAGATGGGCGGCGTGCTCGTCCTCGCCTCCGGCATCGGTCCGGCGTTCGAGCACGGCGACTATTCGGTGCTGATCCTCGCCTACGTCGTGATGCGCTTCGCGCTCGTGGCCCAGTGGCTGCGCGCGTCGCGATCAGGCGGGCCCGCCCGCCGGGCGACGCTCATCTACGCGGCGGGCATCACCCTGGTCCAGCTGCTGTGGCTGGCTTCGCTGCTGCTTCCGGCCGGGATGTTCACGGTCGCGCTGATCGTGCTCGTCGTCGCGGAAATCGCCGTGCCGATCGTCGCCGAGCGCACCGGGTCCACGCCCTGGCACCCGCATCACATCACCGAACGGTACGGCTTGTTCACGCTCATCCTCCTCGGCGAAAGCCTGCTCGCCTCTGCCAACGCGATCATCGAAGCCCTTCGCGACACCGAATCGCCCGGAGAACTCATCGGCATCGCCGTGCTGACTCTCGTCGCGACGGCGGCGTTGTGGTGGATCTACTTCTGGCCGCCGCATCACCGCGCCATCAAGGGTTTCGCGAGTTCGCTGGCCTACGGGTACGGGCACTTCTTCATCTTCGCCGCCGCGGGAGCGTTTTCCGCCGGTATCGAGGTCGAGATCGACGTCCTCACCGGACACAGTGCGCTGCATCAGCCCGGCGCGTCTTTCGCCTACACTGTTCCGCTCGCGGTCTTCGTGCTCGGCATCTGGGCTCTCGCGATCCGGCCGCACGCCGACCGGGTCGTCAACGCCGTCCTGCCGTTGGCCGGGCTGCTGGTCCTGGTGGACCCTTTCATTCCGGTCCCGTTCGCGCTCACGGCCGCGATCCTCGCCGGAGCGGTCGTGGTCCTCGTCTGGCGGCGGCCGCTCGACGGCCAGGAGGTCTGACGGCCGCGGCGGGGTTCAGTCGAAGACCACAACGCTGCGCGCGGTTTCGCCTTTCCCGAGCTTCGCGTATCCGTCGTTGACCTGGTCCAGCGTGATTGTCTCGGAGACGAGGTCGTCCAGGTTCAGCCTGCCTTGCCGGTAGAGCCGCGCGTAGAGCGGGATGTCGATCTCCGCCACGGTCGCGCCCATGAACACTCCGCTCAGTTTCTTGTTGCCGCGCAGCAAGTCATCGGCAGTGAGCGCGGCCCCGGTCCCCGGCTTCATCTTGCCGACGACGTACGTCGAACCGCCGCGGCCGGTGATGTCGGTCGCCTGCCGAACGGTCTGCGGCAGCCCGACGACCTCGAAGGCGTAGTCGACACCGCCCTTGCCGACGATTTCCCGGACGCGGTCGGCGAGATCGGCCTCTTCGGCCGGGTTGACGACCTCGGTGGCGCCGAAGGTGCGGGCGAGTTCGAGCTTGGCCGGCTGGAGGTCGATCGCGATCACGTGGCTCGCCCCGGAGATCGCGGCTCCTTGCACGACGTTGAGGCCGACCCCGCCGCAGCCGATCACGGCGACGGTGTCCCCGAACTTCACCCGGGCGGCGTTCTTGACGGCCCCGACGCCGGTGATGACGCCGCAGCCGAGCAGCGCGGCCCGGTCGAAGGGGAGGGCCTTGTCGACCGGGACGAGATTGCGCTCGTGCACCAGGATCTTTTCCGCGAAGCCGCCGATGTCGCCGATCTGGGTGACGGTCCTGCCGTCCAGCGAATACCGCGGCCGCTCGTTCGGTCCGCGCCGGATCGCGCCGGGGTTGGCGCAGTTCGTCGGGACACCGAGCACGCAGTCGGCGCAGGCGCCGCAGCTCGAGATCAGGTTGGCGACGACGTGATCGCCCGCCTTCACTCCGGTGACGTCCGCGCCGGTCGATTCCACGACGCCGGCGACCTCGTGGCCGAGGACCAGCGGCAGCGGCCACCCGAAGTCCGTGTTCATCGTGTGGAGGTCGCTGTGGCACAGCCCGCTGGCCTTGACCTTGACCACGACCTCGCGCGGCATCGGCTCGTCGAGCTCGATCTCGCGGATCTCGAGAGGCTTGCCCACCTCGACCATGACGGCCGCTCTCATCGGATGTCTCCTGTCTCTTCGATCGGGTGTGCTCAGCGGGCGGGCCAGGGCAGGTCCGCGGGAATGCCGATGCTGTTGATCTCGACGAACTCGTCGAACCCTTCGAGACCCAGCTCGTAACCGAGCCCGCTGTCCTTCACCCCGCCGAACGGCGCGGCGAGCCCGGCCGGGCATCCGTTGACCTCTGTCATGCCGGTCTCCATGCGGGCGGCGAACTTCGCGGCGCGCATCGGATCGGCGGAGAACACCGCGCCGCTGAGGCCGTAGCGGGAGTCGTTGGCGATCGCCAGCGCCTCTTCCTCGGTGTCGTACTCGAGCACCGAGACCACCGGACCGAAGACCTCCTCCTGGGCGATGTGCATCGAGGGAGCGACGCCGGTGAAGACGGTCGGCTCCACGAACCAGCCGGTGTCCAGCCCCTTCGGACGGCCGCCGCCGACGATCGGCACGGCTCCTTCGCGCACCGCCGCGGCGATCATGCCCTCGACGCGTTCACGGTGTGCCGCGCTCACGAGGGGGCCGAAGTAGACCTCCGGGTCGAGCGGATCGCCGATCTTGAGCGCACTGATCTTCGCCGCCAGCGCGTCGACGAATCGGCCGGAGACGTTTCGGGGAAGCACGATCCTCGTTTTGGCGGTGCAGACCTCGCCGTTGCTGCGCAGCGCCGCGTGCAGCACGGTGTCGACGGTCGACTCCACGTCGACGTCGTCGAGCAGCACGGAGGCGGACTTGCCGCCGAGCTCGAGGGTCACGGGGCGCAGCAGCCCGGCGCATACCGCGGCGATGCTCTTGCCCACGCCGGTCGATCCGGTGAAGGAGATCGTGTCGACCCCCGGATGAGAAACCAGGTGCTCGCTGGCAGGCCGGTCCCCGGACACGATGTTCAGCACGCCCGCGGGCAGACCTGCCCTCTGGGTCATCTCCGCGAAGAGGTACTGGTTCAAGGGTGCGTCGGGAGCGGACTTGACCACGACGGTGCATCCGGCCAGCAGCGCCGGGGCGAGCTTCATGACGGTGATCAGATGGGGTGCGTTCCACGGAACGATCGCGCCGAGCACGCCGGCGGGACGGCGGTGCACGAGGGCACGGCCGGACGGGGCCTCTCGGATTTCCTCGAACGGGTAGCTCTGGGCGAGTTCCGTCATCTGGTCGACGATCAGCCGGGGACGCCGGGCCTGGATGGGCACCGAATGCTGGATCGGCGTGCCCATCTCCGCGGACACGAGCTCGGCCATCGTCGCTTCGTTCGCCTGCATCTCGGCGCTGAGCCTGCGCATGACAGCCGAGCGCTCGGCCAGCGACATCCGCGGCCATGGGCCCTTGTCGAAGGCTTCGCGGGCTGCCGCGACGGCCCGGTCGATGTCGGCTTCGACGCCCATGGGCACCGTCGCGACGGGCTTTTCGGTGTAGGGGGAGAGCACGGTCAGCTTCTCGCCCGTGGACGGGGCGACCCATTCGCCGCCGATGAACAGGCTGTCGTAGCGGCCTTGCCACATGATGTCCGTTTCCTTTCCTGTCTTCAGGTGTCTGGTCGAAGCCGCCCGTCAGGTCAGCGCGCCGGGGTCTGTGCCGCGGCGAGCGTCTCCAGGGCGGCGACGGCGTCGCGCAGCCGTCCGAGCGCCGCGGTGGTGTCCTCGGAGGTCGTTCCTTCCGCGTCGCCTGGCTGCGCGGCGCTCACTGGGGCCCGTGCGATGGCGTCGAGGTCGCGCGAGGCAGCCTCGACGCGGGACGTGACTGCTGTGCGTTCCTCGACGTTCCAGGCGGGAGCGAGCGCGGAGAGGGCCGCGATCTGTCGCCGTACGCTCGTCACCGCGTCGATGGCCGGGTCGAGGGCGTCGTTTTCCCAGCGGCCGTGCCGGTCGCGAGGTTCGAGACGGGCGCCACGGGCCGCCGCGGTGAACTCCAGCGCAGTCAGTCGGGTGCGCACCACTGCGTGACCGGCTGCGAGCCGGTGCGTCTCGTCGTCCGCCGCCCAGAGGAGCACAAGTGCGTCGATCTGCCGCGCGGTCGCCTCCGCCCACTCGGCGAGCCGCTCGGTGAGCAGGCGCCGGTGCCACGTGGGAGCGAGGAGATAGGCGGCGAACGCGAGCAGGCAGCCGATGATCGTGTCGAGGCCGCGAGTGGTCGCGCCGAGCGGGCCAGGAGTCAGCGAGCCGATCCAGGCGACCACCCAGAACATCGTGTACGGCTGACCACAGCTGCGGAACGCCAGGTAACCGCAGAACAGCAGGAGCAGCACGACGGCGTGCAGAGCCGGGACGTAGGGCAAGAAGGACAGCGCCACGCCGGCGACCGCGCCCGCGACGGTGCCGAGGGAACGTCCGATGCCGCGCGCGAAGGTGGAGCCGTAGTCCGGGAACACGATCAGCGCCGCCGCGACGACCACCCAGAAACCGTGCCCGGCAAGGAAAGCCGCCGATCCCAGCCAGGAGCCCACCGCCATGCCGGCCACCTGCGCGACGACGCAGACGATCGCCAGGCGAAGCGCGTGGTGCAGGATCGGAGAGCCCCAGCGCAGCTCGTCCGCGATCAGTTCGAAGGAACTCGGCGTGTGCCGCTCGTCGGAGGCAGGGGCAACCTGCTCGCCCGCGGCAAGCCGAGTCGCGGCGTCCACCGCACGCGCCACGGCGCGCTGGAGTTCGCTGCTCGGCTCACCCGGCCACGCGACCGCGAGAGGGGAGCCGCCGGTACGTCTGCGCGAAACCGCTGAAGCAATGGCGACCAGTTGGCGAGCCGACGCCTCCTGCCAACGGGCCGATTCGTCGTCCGCGCGATTGCCGAGCGCGCGCATCAATTGCCCGATTTCCTCGCCGCGTACCACCAGCTGCGTGAGCCGGTCGAGCTCGCGGTGGCTGCTCCACCGCAGCAATGCCAGGCTTCGGTCGGCGGCCAGGAGAGCGGAGTCCCCGGCGCCGCCGGACGCGATCGCCCGGTAGAAGCCCGCGACGGCACCGCGCTGCGCCGAGTGCTGGGACTCGTATGGGGGAAGCAGCTGTGCGAGGTTCATGATCGCGAACCCCACGGCGAAGAACGCGACGACCTGGCCCGTGCTCGCCGTCAGCTCCGCCGAGATCTCGGCGAACGCCAAGAAAACGATGGTGACGACCGTCAGGCGCATGCTGATTCCGATCGCGACGGCGCGCAGGAGCCCGGAAACCAGGAAGAGCACGAAGACAGCCGCCAGGATCAGCGCCCAGTTCCCGGAAACCAGCACCCCGAGCCCGGCGGCGGCGATCTGCGCGGCGCTGGTCGCGAGCGTCGCGGCGATGCGGGACCGGTTGTGCGGCATGACCGCGGCGATCGTGCCCAGGAACGCGCCCACGACGACCAGCAGCTGTTGCTCCGGGTCGTGCAGGAGATATCCGACGACCGTCGCGATCAGCATGCCGACCGCGACCCGCGTCAGCTTGAGCGGGTCCTGGAACGGTTTGCCCGGCTGCATGCCGCGCCGGGCGGCGTCCCGGAAAGCAACCCAGTCCATGTTCGAAACACCTTTGCTTGAAAGCCGAGAGCGCGGCGGGTCAATCGCCCGCGCTCTCGCCGAGGTTGTCGTGGATGCGCGACAGCAGCCGCCAGGCGGTCTTGCGGCCGGTGCCCTCGATGCCGGACGTCAGGCCGCTCAGCCACTGCTCGACGAGCGGGAGAACGTCCTTTACGCGCTGTTCGCCGTCCGGTGTGATCGTCAAGGTCTGCACCCGGCGGTCGGCCTCGTCGCTGCCGCGGACGACGAACCCGCGCTTGACGAGTCCGTCGATCAGGCCGGTGACGGTCGCCCGCTTGACTTCCAGCTCCTCGGACAGTCGTGCGGGCGTGATCCCCGGCGCCTCGCCCACCGCGAGAAGAGCGGCGAAACGGCCGCCCGACAGGTCGTGCCGGACGAGCAGTTCGTTGTAGGCGTCGTCGATCCGCCGCGCTGTCGCCAGCAGGCCCATCGCGAACTCCGCTTGCCCGCTGCCGTCGAGACGACGCAGCAGCAGCCCTTGCCTCGGTCCGAGCATCGCATCCATAGCCGCCATACTATCAGGTGCCTAACTACTTTGCCGCGCTGTGCCGCGCCGGGGCCGCCGAAACCGCTACCAGACCGGCCGGTCGCCGTCGGTGCCCGGCTTGTCGACGCCGAGGTTCTCGCGAACGTGCTTCTCCGGATGGGCCACGATGTCGGCGACGAGCGCTGCGACGCTCTTGCGCGACACTGTGGTGCCCTTGAACGGTTCGTCGCGCCGGGTGACCTCGTAGGAGACCTCGTCGGTGTCGGAGAGCCAGGCTGGGCGCAGCACCGTGTAATCCAGCGACGAGGCTTCGATCGCGTCGGATGCCGCCGCGTAGGTGTCCAGTGTGGCGGCCCCGATGGTGGTGCGGTTCCAACGGCCGAACGCGCCGGGGACTTCCTGGTAGATGCCCAGCGCGGTCACGAAGACGAGGCGATTGACGCCCTCGGCTTCCATGACCGCGACGATGGCCCGCGCCTGCTCGTCGATGGCACCGGCGAGGTTCGCGTAGACGATGTCTTGCCCGCGCACCGCTTTCGCGAGTGCTGCGCGGTCTCTCGCGTCGCCCTCGATCACCGTCGCTTCATCGGGGACGTTGTCGATGCGGCTCTTGTCACGGGCGAACAGCGTGAGCGCGGCACCCTGCTCTGCCAGCATGCCGATCGCCCACGAGGCGATCTGTCCGGACGCGCCGAGCACGAGAACGTTGGTCATGCGGATTCCCTTCCTGGTGCGGGCATCGACGGGTCAACCAGCGAACCGGGGCGCCCGCCGGGCCTCGAAAGCAGCGACGCCCTCGGCCGGGTCGGGCCCGGCCATCGCCCGCACGACGGCTTCGCGTTCAAGCCGCAGCCCGCTTCCGAGCGGTTCGTCCAAGGCTGTGCGGCAGAGGCTCTTCATCGCGGTCAGAGCGGGCCTGCTGCGCGTGGCGAGTGTTTCGCAGTATCCGCGCGCCGCTGCGGCCAGTTCGGCGGCGGGCACTACGTAGCTGGCCAGACCCCACTGCGTCGCGGTCCGGGCGTCGATCCGGCGTCCGGAATACATCAGGTCCAGTGCGCGGTTCGGCCCGACGACGCGGGGGAGTCGCTGGGTCGCGCCCCACGCCGGGACCAGCCCGTACTGCACGTGCTGGTCGCCGAAGCGGGCGTTGTCGGCGGCGAAGACCACGTCGCAGCAGAGGATCAGCTCCAGTCCGCCGGCCAGGACCAAACCTTGGCAGGCGGCCACGACCGGGAGCGGGCTGTTCGCCAGCCGGGCCAGCGTGGCGTGCGCGAGCCGCAGGAATCGTTCCAGCGCGGGGGAATCGCCGAGCATCGTCTTGGCTTCGGCGAGATCCCCGCCGGTGCAGAAGTGGTCGCCGCTCGCGCACAGCAGAACGGCCCGCACCCCGGATCCCGGCCGCTCGAACTCGTCCAGCCCGGCTGCCATCTCGGCGAAATCGGTGCGGCGCAGGGCATTGAACTTGCCCGGCCGGTTCAGCTCCAGCACTCCGACCGCGCCGGCGCGCGTGACGGCGACCATCAGGAGTCCGTTGCCGTGCCGCCGCGCCCGGCGCGAGCCATGCTGCCGCAGAGGACGGACGGCGGATGGGCGGGTGCGGAGTGCGTCGGGCCGGTGGCGGGATTTCTGCTGGGGGACATGCGAGCAACCTAAACAGCTGTTTCTTCGCGAGCAATGCGAAATTTCGAAAGCGGTGATTCGGGATGGCGAAAGTCCGGTGTCCGGGTTTCAGCTTTCCGCCAGCCTTGATTGCCTGCGACGGCCATCTAGGCCAGTTCCGGGTGCCTGGCTGTCCGGTTCCTCGGGCAGCCAGGCACCGCGTACGCCGGTCAGACAGCCTGAGCGGCGGAGCCGGACTGTGCGGTTGACGTTTTCGTGCTCAGCCGGGGAAGTTCCCGCAGCAGCAACCCGGCGACAACGGAAATCAGTGCCGCCCCGCCGTTGTAGATCGCCACCGTCGTCCAACTGCCGCTCGACTTGAACAAGGCCGCCGAGATCAACGGTGCGAACGAGCCGCCCAGCACCGCGCCAAGGCCGTAGGACACCGCCAGCGCGCTGTAGCGGATCGAAGGCGGGAAGGCGAGCGCGAAGAACGTCGGCTCGGCGGCGGAGTTCGCGCTTACGGCCATGAACAGCAGCACGAAACCGGCGACCATCGGCAGGTAACTGCCGCTGCCCAGCAGCGGGTAGAACGCGAACGGGGTCAGCACCAGGGCGATCGCTGACACCACGAACACCTGCTTGCGGCCGAACCGGTCGGCCAGCAATCCGAACAGCGGGGTCGAGAACATGTACATCGCGGTCACGATGAGCAGCATCGACAGCAGCGTCGTCTTAGGCTGGTGCAGCACCGACGTGCCGTAGGTCAGCGAATACACCGTGACGACATAGAAATTGACGTGCGTGCCGAGGCAGCACAGCATCACCAGGATCATCGGGCGCCAGCCGCGCTTGACCGCGTCCGCGAGCGGGACCCGCTTGACCGCCTGCGCGTTCTCCACGCGGACGAACTCGGGGCTTTCGTCGAGCTTGACCCGGATGTACAGGCCGACCAGCACCAGGACCGCGCTCAGCAGGAACGGGATGCGCCAGCCCCAGGCGAGGAAGGCGTCGCCGGGGAGTTCGTTCAGCACCAGGAACAGCAGGTTCGCGAGCAGCAAGCCCCAGCCGGCACCGGAGTTGACGAACGCACCGGCCAGGCCGCGGCGTTTGTCGCCGGAGCTTTCCACGCTCATCACGAAGCCGCCGGCTTGTTCGCCGCCGAGGGCGAGGCCTTGGACCAAGCGGCAGAGCACGAGCAGGATGGGCGCGAGGATGCCGATCGTGCGGTAGGTCGGCAGCAGGCCGATCGCGAAAGTGCCCACGCCCATCAGCATCATGGTCAGGAACAGGACGCGTTTGCGGCCGACGCGGTCGCCGAGGTTGCCGAAGATCGCGGCGCCGATCGGGCGCATCACGAAGGCGATCGCGAACGTCGACAGCGACAGCAGGACCCCGGCGGCGGGGTCGACCTGCGGGAAGAACAGTTTTCCGAAGACCAGCGAGGCGGCGACCCCGTAGACCAGGAAGTCGTAGTACTCGACGGTGGTGCCGACCATGCTCGCCACGACGGCGCGGCGGCCGGAGCGGGCGCGGGCGGCGGGTTCCGGTGCGGACGGGGATTTCGGCGTCGTCATTGAACGCCCCTCTCCGAATGGGGTGCGGCGGACCGGGAAATGTGATCAAAATTGAGCCCCGAGCGGGGTCGCCGTAGCGTATGCAGGCCGTTCGGGGTAATCAATTCGGAGTTCCCGAAGCGCGGCTTCGGGTTTGCGAAATAGGTTTCCGCCCCGCGCGCGCGTAGCGTCGCGAGGATGGAAGACACGCACTCCGGACCGCTCAAGGGCGTGCGGATCGTCGAACTCGGCGGGGTCGGGCCGACGCCGTTCGCCTGCATGCTGCTGGCCGATCTCGGCGCCGAGGTGCTGCGCGTCGAACGCCCGCCCGGCTACGACGGCGGCGCGCCGATCGAACCCCGATTCGAGCTGATGAACCGGGGCCGCCGGGGCGTGCCGCTGGATCTCAAGAACCCGGATGCGGTTGCCGCCGTGCTGCGGATGGTCGAGCGGGCCGACGCGCTGGTCGAGGGGTTCCGTCCGGGCGTCGCGGAGAAGCTGGGGCTCGGGCCGGACGAATGTCTGGCCGCGAACCCGGCACTGGTGTACGGCCGGATGACCGGCTGGGGCCAGGACGGGCCGCTGGCCGCGGCCGCGGGCCATGACGTCAACTACGTGTCCCTGACCGGCGTCGTGCACTCGATCGGCGAGGCGGGAGGACCGCCCGTCATCCCGCTGAACCTGACCGGCGACTTCGGCGGCGGGTCGCTGTACCTGGCTCTCGGGGTGGTGTCCGCATTGCTGGAAAGTCGCGGTTCAGGCAAAGGGCAGGTGGTGGACGCGGCCATGGTGGACGGTTCGGCATCGCTGATGACTGCCTTCTACGGCTTCCGGGCGGCGGGCTACTGGACCGACGAGCGCGGCACGAACCGGCTCGATTCCGGCGCGCCCTGGTACCAGGTCTACGAGACCCAGGACGGCGGCTGGATCAGCCTCGCCGCGAATGAGACCCGTTTCTGGCGCAACACCCTGCGGATGCTCGGGCTCGCCGAGGACGAACTGCCCGGTCAGCACGACCGGCAGCGCTGGCCGGAAATGAAAAAGCGCTTCGCCGAGGTGTTCCGGACGAAGACGCGTAGCGAGTGGTGCGCGCTCGCCGAAGGGCAGGACGTGTGCCTCGCGCCGGTGCTGTCGATGGCGGAGGCTCCGCACCATCCGCATCTGCGGGCCCGAGGCACGTTCGTCGAGGTCGACGGCGTCGTGCAGCCCGGTCCCGCGCCGCGGTTCAGCCGCACGCCCGGGGCGATCCGGCGGCCGCCTGCCGCGCCGGGAGAGCACGCGGAGGAGGCGCTGGCCGACTGGGGCTTTTCCGCTGCGGAGACCGCGGCCCTGCGCGCCGGGTTCGGAAATCCCGAATCTCGCCTTCGGGAACCGTCAATTGGCTTTCCGGTCCGGCCGCATTAACCTGATGGAAACCGCGATGGGAGTACGAGAAAATGTGCGCGAATTTCCTCAACGAATCGCAGGCGGAATGGCTGAAGACCGTCAACGACTTCATGGACAACGAAATCACCGTCGAGTATGTCCGGAACTGCGACTTCGAACGGCAGTACCCGTACGAGGCCTATGACAAGATCGCGAAGCAGGGCTGGCTCGGCATCCTGATCCCGGAATCCGAGGGCGGCTCCGGCGGGGACATCTTCGACTACTCCCTGATGGCCGAGGGGCTCGGCAAGTTCGGCTTCGACTTCGCCTGCTCGGTGCTGGTGCCCACGTTCACCGCGATGAACATCATCAAGTACGGCACCGCGGAGCAGAAAGCCCGCTACGTCAAGCCGTTCATCGACGGCGAGATCCGGTTCTCCGTGTCGATCTCCGAGCCGGACGCCGGTTCGGACGCGGCCAACACCAAGACCCACGCGCGCCAGGACGAGAACGGCGACTGGATCGTCAGCGGCTCGAAGCTGTGGTGCAGCGGTGCGGCGGCGAAGGACACCGTCATCGCGATGCTCGTCCGCACCGACAAGAACGACAAGCACAACGGCCTGTCCGTGCTGCTGATCCCGAACGACACCCCGGGCCTGGACATCCGCAAGCTGCCCACGCTGTCCCGGCACGCCACCGGCACGACCGAGATCTTCCTCGACGAGGTCCGGGTCCCCGCGGACGCGCTGCTCGGCGAGGTCGGCCAGGGCTGGAAGATCATCACCGAACACCTTGAGCTGGAACGCTGCGCGGTCGCCGCGGCCTACACCGGCAACGCGCAGGAGGCGGTCAGCAACGCCAACCGCTACGCCCACCAGCGCACCCAGTTCGGCAAGCCGATCCGCGATTTCCAGGTGCTCAAGCACATGCTGGCGGAGAACCAGACGCGCGTCGACGCGGCCCGGCTGCTCTGCTACCGCGCCGCGCAGATGAAGGCCGAGAACCTGCCGGCCGCGCGCGAGACGTCGATGGCGAAGCTGTACGGCTCGGAAACCCTGAAGCAGTGCGCGCTCGACGGCATGCAGATCCTGGGCGGCTACGCGAACCTGCCCGAGGGCGACATGGAGCGCTACCTGCGCGAAAGCATCCAGTCGACGATCGGCGGCGGCACCTCGCAAATCCAGCGCACCATCATCGCGAAGTCGATGCGCCTGCCCGCCTGAACTGCTTTTCCTGAGGAGAGAAGATCAATGGGGATCAACAACCGCATCGACATGCCTTACGACGAGCTTGAGGTCGGCCAGGTCTTCCGCACCGGCGGGCGGACGATCACCGAGGCCGACGTCGTCAACTACTGCGCGCTGACCGGCAACTGGATCGAGATCCACTCCAACAAGCACTACGCGGAGCAGACCCGGTTCGGCAAGCGGCTGGTGCAGGGGTCGCTGACGTACTCGATCATGACCGGGCTGATCCAGTTCGGCCCGTCGATCCAGGCGAACTACGGGATCGACAACCTGCGCTACCTCAAGCCGGTCGCGATCGACGACACGATCTACGTGACCGCCGAGGTCACCGCGAAGAAGGAAAAGGACGACAAGTACGGCGTCACCACGTTCCTGATGAAGGCGCTCAACCAGGACGGCTACGTGGTGCAGCGCAGCGAGTGGAGCCTGCTGATGCTGCGCCGCCGCGACGACCTCGAAGCGCTGCTCGCGGCGTCCCTGCCGACGGAGAAGCAGCCGGAGAAGAAGTGAGCGCCGGCGAACCGGTCGCCGCGATCGTCGGGATGGGCGACGCGTACGCGTCGAAGGCCGACCGGAAAGACCCGCTGCAGCTGGCCACCGAGGCGACGATGGCCGCGCTGGCCGACGCCGGGATCGGCAAGCACCAGGTGGACGCGGTGTTCACCGGGCGCTCGCCGTGGGCGGACAAGCGGTCCCAGTGGAGCAACATCTTCATCTCCCATCTGCAGATGCCGGTGACGCTCAACAGCGAGATCACGCTGCACGGAGCCGGGCTGACGTCGACCATCGCGGTGGCGTCGCAGATGATCGCGGCGGGCGCGGCGGAGTATGTGCTGTGCGTGCAGAGCGATGCGACCGAGTTGTTCGTGGACGCGGTGGCGATGGGTTCGGAGGCCGATTCGGACCCGCAGTACGAAGTGCCGTACGGCCCGACCATTCCGTCTCTGTACGGGCAGGCCGCGTGCCGGTACTTCCACGAGTACGGGCTGACCGAGGAAGACCTCGCCGACGTCGCGATCGCCAACCAGCGCTGGGGCGCGCGGCATCCGCACGCGGCGAAGCGCAAGCACGGCGAGATCGACCGCGAGAAGGTGCTGTCGTCGCCGTACGTCGCCACGCCGCTGCGCCGGTGGATGTGCTCCACCTGGGGCGGTGGCACCGGCGGCGCGCTCGTAGTCACCTCCCCGGAGCGCGCGAAGGAAGCGCGCGACCCGGTCTGGGTGCACGGCTACGGTTCGGCGACGACGCACGAGTACCTCACCGACCGGATGAACATGCGGTCGGGCCGGTTCGCCGGGCTGGGCGAGTTCCCGAACCTCACGCACACCGCGACGGTCGAGGCCGCCCGCCAGGCGTTCACCCGATCCGGGCTCACTCCGTCCGATGTGGACATGCTGCAGCTGTCGGTGAACTTCGCGCACATGGGCCCGATCATCATGGAGGACCTGGGTTTCGCGAAGAAGGGTCACGGCATCGACGTGTACCGCGAGGGCCGCACCGGGGTCGACGGCGACCTGCCGACCGACACCAACGGCGGCTGGCTTTCCTTCGGGCAGCCGGGGATCTCGTGCAATATGGACAGTCTGGTCGAGGCGGTCCGGCAGTTGCGGGGGACCGCGCTGGGGCTGGCGCCGAAGCGGAAACCGCGCACGGTGCTGGTGCAGGGCGCGGGCGGAATGCTCGCCGCGGCGGGTGTGATGGTGTTGTCCGGCAACGACGCTGGGAGGCCGTGATGAGCGAGGACTGGCCGCAGCCGTACCGGCTGCCGGATGCCGAACCGTACTGGTCGGCGCTCGGCGAGGAACGGCTCACTTACCAGCGCTGCGGTTCGTGCGGCGAGGTCGTGTGGCCCGCGCACTCGTACTGTCCGCACTGCTCCGCCCGCTCGCTGGACTGGGAAGAGTCTCGGGGGCGCGGCACGGTGTGGTCCTACAGCACGATCACGCGCGGTCCGACGCCGGTGTGGGCGGCGATCGTGCCTTACACGGTCGGGTTCGTCGAACTGGCGGAGGGTTACCAGCTGTTCACCCAGATCGAAGCGGAACCGGACGCGATCGAGATCGGCATGCCGGTCGAGGTCCGCTTCGTGCGGCGCGGGGAGCAGACGCTCCCGGTGTTCGCCCCGGCAACGGAGGAATGACATGGCAGGCCCGCTCGACGGTGTGCGGATCCTGGACCTGACCTCGAACTTCATGGGGCCGTACGCGTCCCTGTTGCTCGCGGATCTCGGCGCCGACGTCGCGAAGGTGGAGTCCCCGGAAGGCGACACCACCCGCGGCGTCGGCCCGCGGCGAAATCCCGGGATGGCCGCGATTTTCCTGCACCTGAACCGGAACAAGCGCAGCCTCGTGCTCGATCTGAAGCATCCGGACGGCCGCGACGCGCTCGTCCGCATGATGCGCTCAGCCGACGTCCTGCTGCACAGCCTGCGCCCGGCGGCGATGGACCGGCTCGGACTGTCCTATGCGGACGCTCGCGAGATCAATCCGCGGCTGGTGTACTGCGGCTGCTTCGGGTTCGGCCAGAACGGCCCCTACGCGGCGAAACCGGCTTACGACGACCTGATCCAGGCAGCGGTGGGCATGCCGGTGGTGCAGAGCCGCGGACAGGGCGAACCCGCGTACGTCGCGACGGCGATCGCGGACCGGGTGGTCGGCATGGCGACCTCGTCGGCGGTCACCGCCGCGTTGTACTACCGGGAACGCACCGGGCACGGGCAGGAGGTGCAGGTGCCGATGTTCGAGACGTTCGCCCATTTCGCGATGGGCGACCACCTCTACGGGCACACCTTCGTGCCGCCGATCGGGGACTGGGGCTACGCGCGGATGCTGAACGCGGACCGCCGCCCGTACCGGACCCTCGACGGGTATCTGGGCGTCAACATCTACACCACCCGGCATTGGCAGCGGTTCTTCGCCGCGGTCGGGCGGTCGGACCTGGCCGAGGACCCGCGGTTCGCCGACATCCACGGCCGGACGGAGAACATCGGCGAGCTGTACGCGTTCCTGGCCGAGGTCTTCGCCACCCGGTCGACCGACGAGTGGCTGAAGGTGCTCACCGAGGCGGACATCCCGGTCATCCGGATGAACACGCCGGAGACGCTGCTGAGCGATCCGCACATGAGCGACATCGGGTTCTTCGCCGAGCAGGACCATCCCTCGGAGGGACGGCTGCGCACCATCGGCATTCCGCAGCAGTGGAGCGAAAGCGCTCCCGAGCTGCGGTACCCCGCGCCTCGGCTGGGCGAGCATTCGGCGGAGCTGCTGGGGGAGTTCGGGTTCGGCGAGGACGAGATCGGTGCGCTGGCCGCCTCGGGCGCTGCCGGGATCGGAGTGCGCGATGACGCGTGAGCTTCCCCTGAGCGGGATCGTCGTGGTGGAGCTGAGCGACAGCGCCTCGGCGCCGTTCGCCGGCAAGATCCTGGCCGAGCTGGGCGCCGAGGTGTGGAAGGTGGAGCGGCCGACCGGCGACTCCGCGCGCGGCTGGGGGCCGAGCGAGTGGAAGGGCGACGGGGCCGCGTTCCACGCGCTCAACCGCGGTCGCCGCTACCTCAGCCTCGACATCAAGGACCGTGAGCAGCTCGCCACGCTGCACCGGCTCATCGCCGAGCGGGCCGACGTTTTCCTGCACAACCTCCGGCCCGGCAGCGCGGCGAAGTACGGCCTCGACGCGGACAATCTGCGCGTGACGAAGCCGGAGCTGGTGCATTGCGAGATCGGCGCGTTCGGCAAGGCCGGGCCGCTGCGCGAACTGCCCGGCTACGACCCGCTGATGCAGGCGTTCTCCGGGATCATGGACATCACCGGGGAGCACGACGGCGGGCCGGTGCGCGCCGGGGTGTCCATTGTGGACTTCGGGACCGGCATGTGGGCGGTGATCGGCATCCTCGCGGCGCTCAACCGGCGGCACGTCAAGCACACCGGGGCCGCGGTGGACGCGTCGCTGCTGGAGACGGCGATCGCGTGGAACTCCGTCGGCATCGCCGGCTACGCGGCGGACGGATACCCCGGAAGCAGGCACGGTTCCGGCGTGGCGTTCATCGTCCCGCACCGCGCGTTCGCGGCTTCAGACGGCGCACTGATCGTCAGCTGCGCCAACGACCCGCTGTTCGCCCGGCTCTCCGCAGCGCTCGGGCACTCGGAATGGGCGGACGACCCGCGGTTCGCCACGAACGCCGCCAGGCTGGAGAACCGCGCCGAAATCGACCGGCTGATCGGCGAGCGGATCGCGAGCGGCACCCGCGCGCAGTGGCAGGACCGGTTGCAGGCGGCCGGGATTCCCTGCGCGCCGGTGCAGACGACCCCGGAGCTGGTCGGCCACGAGCAGACCCGGGAACTCGGCATCATCGGCGCAGCTGACGAGGGCGAGATCGGCGTCGTCGGGCTGCCCTTGTCCTTCGACGGCAGGCGTCCGCCGCCGCTGCCCGCGGTCCGCCCGATCGGCGCGGACAACGACCTGCTCGGCTCGGTGCTCCCGACCCGGGCCTGACCCGTCCCCGGACAGAAGTGGAAAGTGTCATGGCTGCGCCGTATTCGGAAAAGCAGTGGAGCGCGATCGAGTCCGCGCCTGTGGGCGAGGCTCGAGCGGTGCAGGAGGAGCGGTTGCGCGAGCAGTTGGCGTATGTGGCTGCGCGCAGCGTGTTCTATCAGGAGAAGTTCGCGGGGATCGACCTGGCGAAGGTGCGGACGGTCGAGGACCTGGCCGGATTGCCGTTCACGGAGAAGCAGGAGCTGCGCGAAAGCCTGGCCGCCGCACCGCCGCTGGGCGCGCACGCGGCGGCGAGCCCGGACGAGATCGTGCAGATCCAGGCCTCCTCGGGGACCACGGGCAGCCCGTCGTACGTCGGGCTGACCCGCGGCGACATCGAAACGTGGTGCGAGCTGGGCGCGCGGGCGCTGTACGCGAACGGGTTCCGGCCGGGCGACCGGTTGCTGCACGCGTTCGGGATGAGCAAGGGGTTCGTCGGCGGATTGCCGGTGGTGCAGATCCTGCAGCACATGGGCATCGTCGACATCCCCATCGGAGCCGAGGCCGGAGCCGAACGCCTGCTGCGCGTGCAGGCCGACCAGCGGCCCAACGCGCTGATCGGCACCCCGTACTTCCTCGCCTACCTCGCCGAACAAGCACCGGCGATCGTGGGCATGGACGCTCGTGATCTGGGCGTTCGCGCGATCAGCGTCGGCGGCGAACCCGGCGGCGGGCTGCCCGCGGTGCGGGAGAAGCTGGAATCGCTGTGGGGCGCGACCTCGCGGGAAATGCTCGGCGGCACCGACATCGCCTGCACCTACTGGGGCGAATGCGAGGCCGCGAACGGGATGCACTTCCTGTCGCCGGACCTGATGGTCGCCGAGTTGATCAACCCCGACACCGGCGAGCAGATCGTTCCGGTCGAGGGCGCGCAGGGCGAACTGGTGTACACCGCGCTGCGCAGGCAGGCGTCGCCGCTGGTGCGGTTCCGCACCCGCGACCACGTGATCGTGACCGGCACGGACTGCGCGTGCGGGAGGACCGGATACACGGTGCGGTGCATCGGGAGGACCGACGACATGTTGATCGTCCGCGGGATCAACGTGTTCCCGTCGGCGATCAAGCAGCTGGTGGCGGAACTGGCCCCGGTCACCACCGGCGAGATGCGCATCCGCGCGGACTTCGAGGGGCATTCCACGCAGAAGCCGCTGCCGCTCGTGGTCGAACACGCGACTGGGTTGCCTGCGGAGAAACAGGCTGAACTCCGGACCTCCCTGGAAAGCCGGATCCGGTCCGCGCTGAACGTGAAAACCGCCGTCACGCTGGTCCCGGACGGCACTTTGAAGCGTCCTGACCACGTGAAAGTCAACCTCGTGGAACGGGTGCCCGCGCAGACCGCGTGATAGAGGTAGAGCGTGAGCGCGTTCAACAGGCTGCACCTGATCCGGCAGGTCGACCTCCTCACCCTGCGGCTGTTCCTGTCCGCGGTCGAGGAGAAGCAGATCGGGCTGGCCGCGATCCGGGAGAACGTCTCGGCGTCGACGGCGACGAAACGGATCCACGATCTCGAGGCCATCGCCGGCATCGAACTGCTGGACCGCGGCCCGCGCGGCGTGGTGCCGACGCCCGCGGGCGCGGTGCTGGCGCGGCACGTGCGGAAGATCTTCGGCAGTCTCGAGGACATCCGGTCGGAAATCGCGGCGTTCACCGAAGGAATGCAGGGAGATCTGACCATCGCTTCGGCGAGGTCGATCTTCGCGCCGTTTCTCGCCCGGGAACTCGGTGAATTCTACCGGCAATACCCGCAGGTCCGGTTGATCGTCCACGAAATCGAAAACCGGGAAATCGTGCAAGAGGTCGCGCGCGGCGAAGCGGATCTCGGCGTGTTCGCCGCGGCGCACGAACTCGACCTGACCGGCGTGGATGTCACGCCGTACCGCCGCGACCGGATCGTGGTGGCGCTGCCGCGCGGGCACCGGTTCGCCGACCGGCTGAGCGTGACGTTCGCGGAGCTGCTGCCGGAGCCCCTGATCGCGGTGGGCCCGATGGCGGGCGCGTTCCGGGCCGCGGCGCGCCGGCTGGGCGAGGAGTTCGAGCCGGCGTTCACCGTGCGCAGCGGCGAGGTCGCGCTGAGCCTGGTCCAGGCCGGGCTCGGGGTCGCGGCGCAGCCGGAGTGCATGGTGCCGCGGGAGTTCCTCGACCGGGTCGCGGTGGTCGAACTCGCCGAACCGTGGGCGGAGCGGAAAATCCACCTCGCGACCGCCGCGGGCCGCCGTCCGGGGCCGGCGTGCCGGGCGCTGATCGAGCAGCTGCTGGACCGGCCCGTCGACGAACCTCCGGTCTCGTGACAGCCCGCCTTCCAGCCGCGGCGCCCCTGGCTGGTTCCTGCCACCATCACCTCGGCCTGCCGGACATCCAGCGCGCGGCGGGCGTCGGCGATCTGTTCGAC